>JANYLD010000033.1 GCA_025363835.1 Armatimonadota bacterium | reverse complement strand
GACCTGACAGGAAGCGACGGAACGATACTAGAAGCAATCGGCACTTCCAGTCAGGTCCTTCGACTCGGGACTCGCTCAGGATGACAAAAACCGACACGCCAAGGAGCCTTAGGCGCCCGGCGCTGCGTACTTCCGCATCTCAATCTTCCCGTCCTGGCAGATCCACATTGGAAACTCCCCGGTCGTCGTCGCCGCGCCAAAGTCTCCGTCCTTAGACGCCGCAAACACCACGCACATCATATCAACGCACCGGGGCTGCCGGCGCAGCATCTGCCGGATCGTCTCGTCGCAAGCTTCCTGCGCGTTCATTCCACGCCGCATGTTCTCAACAGCGCGGAAGGACGCCATTCCTTTCCAAAGCTCCTCGCCCCAACCGGTCGCGCCCGCCGCCCCCGCATCGTCGTCGGCATAAATTCCCGCTCCAATGATCGGAGAGTCCCCAACCCGGCCTGGCATCTTCCAAGCGAGTCCGCTCGTCGAGCTTGCCGCCACCAAATGCCCCGGCGTCTCCCAGCCTATCATCGTCACCGTATCGCCGTAATGCTCGTCTGCTGCGTGCACATAAGCTCGCTCCACCTCGGCTGGTGACTGCTTCCATTCGTCATACCGCCGCACATTCTCGGCCGTCATCAGGTTCTGAGGCCGGAAGCCTTGGCTTATGGCAAATCGCCGAGCCTGCTCGCCCGCGATCATCACGTGCGGTGTCTTCTCCATCACTCGCCGCGCCACCGAGATTACTGGCACGATCCCCCGAACCGAACAAACCGCCCCAGCCGACAAATCCGCCCCATCCATCATCGAGCCGTCCAGCTCGACCTCGCCATCACTATTGGGCAAAGCCCCCAAGCCAATCGCCAAAAGCTCCGGATCGAGCTCGCAAGCCGCAAGCCCTTTCTCCAAAATCGTCCGTAGATCAGCGCCGTCCTGAATAGCGCGCGAGGCCGTTTCAATGGCAACTTTCCCCGGCTGCTCCCAAGTCGCCAATATGGTGGTCATTGAGCGAAAGAATACTCTCCGAGCCCCTGCCCCTTGCCGCCGATATTTGTGCGGCGGGCGGGGGAAGGGGCTGGGGTAGGGGGTTCCGGAAAATGGGAATGGCCGCTAATACTTTTGAACGAATCGATAGATTCGTGATCCCGAGCGAGTCCCTGAGCGCGGGACCAGACCATAGCGACGGAACGCTGGCACGAAGCACGAGAGAAGTTCCAGTTCAGATCTCTCCACTCGCGGGTCGGAAACAAAACGAAGGCTCAACTCTCAGGGCTCAGGGCTCAGGGGTCAAGGGTCTATTCCCGTCGCTTCGCATCCCGCTTGCCAAACCATTTCTCATTCGCCCCCGCACCCAACTCTGCCTGAAACCCAGCCACCAACGCCAACGCCTCAGACTCAAAGTGAAACGACCCATCGATCTCGCCCTGCCAAATGGTCTCCACTACCCACTCCGGCACCGGCAGAAACACGATCCGCTCCGGTGCCGCCACCCGCACACTCAACACGGTCGCTGTGGTTTGCGAATCGGGATAAATGAACTCGAACACGATCGCAGACGGCTCATACCGAGTCGTCCCCATCTGAGGCTGCCCTTTGACCTTGCCCTCCCTGAAAACCGCCTCACTAAACTCCCCCTCCCGAGGCGGCAACCCCTTCTTCAAGTCCTCCAAAAAAGCCAACCGCTTCTCCGCCGCATAAGAGTTCAGGTTCATAACTAGCGGAGTTTATCTTCCCAGCCCGACGGGCCTAAAATGGAGTTCTTAAGACGTCAATGGATGAAATCTCAGATCCAACAATCGAGGCTGCCCGCAATGCGTACAATGTCGCCCCAGATGATCGGGAGGCCCTGAGCCGTTATGTACGGGCACTAGGAGACTCGGAGAGGCATGAGGAAGCCCTGGGTGTTGTCGATCAGAGGCTAACCTCGACTCCCGACGATGAGAGAGCGCTCTATCTCCGAGCCAACGTTCTGGCAGATATGGGCCGGAACGAGGAGTCCGTCAAGGCATTCAAGAAATCCGCGGAGAGGTCTCCCGGCTACGCCATCATCTACGCCTGCTGGGCGACCGTCTTGCTGAAAATGCACCGTCTAGACGAAGCAAAGGAAGTTCTGGAGCGCGGCCATCAAGTCGACCCCAAACATGCGGGAATCCTTGCAAATCTCACTGCTCTTGCGGGACGAGGTGGGGATTACGATGAGGTCATCCGGCTCGCCAGACAAACAATCGAAGTCGACCCCGAGTCCCCGTCTGCCTGGGACAATCTGGGCATTGCCTTGCACCAAAAGGGCGACCTATTCGGAGCGAAAGAAGCGTTCCTGAAATCGATGAATTTTACCCTGAAGCGGCCGAGACTAATTACAACCTTGGACGGCTGCTGTTCGAGATTGGCGAGGTGGATGAGGCGAGCCTGCGGTTCAGAAAGGCTGCCGCAAACGACCTTAACGATATCGACGCCCTTGCCTACCTCGCCCGAATCAACCTTCGCATGCAGAATTTCGAGGCGGCTGAGGCTGATCTCGTCGAAATCCTTAAGCGCAACCCGAGAAGTTCCTGGGCGCATTCCAAGCTTGCACGCCTTGCCTATGATCGAGACGACGCGGACGCGATGGAATCCCACGCTCGGCAAGGCATCGCCATCAAAGATGACGCGTCCGATCTGTGGGAGCATCTCGGCATCGCCCTCGGAATGAAAAAGGAATATCCCGAGTCCATCGAAGCCCTCCGCAGGGCCGCGAAGCTTGATCCAGAATGCAAGAGAATCCTCCTCAACCTCGCCACCAGCCTCGCCGATTGCGGACGAGGCTTAGAAGCCTGCGCCGAACTCGAACGCATCCTAAGCTCCTCCCCAGATCCCGCCCTCAGAAAGGACGCAGAAGAGTTGTTAGCGGAGCTCACCCACCCCGGCCGGGAGTCTTAGCAGCCCCATTTCCGGCTCCGGCGATTTACGATTTACGATTTACGATTTACAATCCCTTTGGCGACACCGCATCTCTACCAGCCTAGGCAGTAAAGTAGATAATTGATGTTCTTGACTGCCGCTTTCTTACTGGCGACAACACAAAAACGCACTGATTTCTCCTACCACTTGCTCATGAATACCGAGGCTCTCTCGCCTCAAGCAAGGCACGCGGACATCATTCGGGATAAGCGCAAAGCCTACGATTTCTTCCTTCTCCTAAAACCAGGCGCCCCCAAGCCGCTCTCGATTCGAACAATTAACTGGCGAAAGACGAACGTGTTGGTCATCTATCCCGGCCTCCTCCAACGAGACGCGAGGCTCAAGGTTCTGGGTATTAAGAAGCATGGCCAAACCATCACGGCCACAGTCCTCGGCCATAACGGCATCACCACCCAAACCTACTACCCCATCATCCTCGCGACGATCCCTAAAGAGCCCGCAAGTGTCCGCGCCGAAGTCCCCGTGCTAAGGCTGCCTCTCTCGAGCCGCAATCGGAAGCGATAAAAAACTCTCTACGCTCTCGCCTTTACGCTTCCGCCGCTCGCCTCGTGTTGGCCTCCCGAACCAGCCAGCCCGACGTCTTGTCCGAGTAACCCTTTTCAATGAAATAGCGCGCCACCGCCAAATCCTGCTCCTCGGAGCCGTCGATAAACTTCATCGCCTCGGAGATCAGCTTCTCAACGGGAGCGTCCTTGCGCTCTATCTCGCTCAAAACGTCGGCGTCCATTGGAGCTTCAAAATCAGTAGGGTCCAACTTGCTCATCTTCCCTAAGACTGCGCTTGCAACAACCCCGTTTCATCCGCGAAAGAGTACGTTGTCCATTCCGATCACAAAGCCATGCAAGTTCCTTGCTTCCCGCACGCAAAGCTTTACCCCGTGCATAAATGAAGTCCGGTCCATCGAGTCGTGACGCAGAGTTAAAGTCTCGCCAGGCCCGCCAAAAATGACCATCTGGTGAGCCACCAGTCCGTTTAACCGGATCGAGTGAATCGGCGTGTCATGCCACTTTCCACCCCGGACAGCCTCTACTCGCTGCTGCAACGTGTGCCTTTTGGAGGGCGGCTCCTGCCGCCCGGCGGCGATCCGCTCCGCCGTTAACATCGCCGTCCCGCTCGGCGCATCCTCTTTACGGTCGTGGTGCATCTCGATGATCTCGGCATCGGGCATGAACTTAGCCGCCATTTGGGCAAACTTCATCATCAGCACGGCGCCGACCGCGAAGTTAGGCGCGTAGATTCCGGGGACTTTCGACTCCGTGCACTGAAGGGTGATTTCCCGAAGCTCCTCATCCTTCATCCCGGTCGTGCCGATCACCGGGGAAACCCCGCGCTTGATCGCTGAGATCGCATGCGGAGCGGCGGCGGAAGATTGAGAGAAGTCGACGAGAACGTCCACCTGCACTCGGTCCAAAGCCGCTCCCATCTTGCCCTCGACCACAACATCCGGCGCCTTCGGCCCAAGGATCTCGCGCAAATGCACCCCAACTTCGTTGTGGTCCACCGCAATAAGGATCTCAAATCCTTCCTGAGGAGTGAGAGCCTTCAAAACCTCACGCCCCATCCGTCCCATGGCCCCAACGACCGCCACCCGAATCGGACTCTGCCCGCTCATGCCCTGATTCTAGCTCTCCGGCGGCCCCCTTCCCCTTGTGCGACGAAGGAGCAGAGGGGGAAGGGCTGGGGATGGGGGTTCCGGGACCTCCAAATCACCCCAAACTCTAGAGCCCAGAGCCAGGAGCCCAGAGCCCAGAGCCCCGTCATTCCCCCAACGGCGTCAGCAAGAACGACTGAGGCCGTTCACCCAGAAACCCAGTGCACAAAACCTGCCCGGAGTTGTTGATCGAAACCGCGCTGGTCAGCCGAACACCCGGCGTCGAAACCATCGAATTCAAATCCCTCAATCCATTCTCCGTGTCCCAAATCAAAGCGAACGGCTTTGCCCCAAAGGCAGTCCCCACGACAACGTCCGATGAATTCAAGCCGCCCACCACGCAACTGGGAGATATGTCGACGCGAGCGCCCGCCGGACTCCAAATGGCTCCCCATTTCGTCCCACTTTTTGTTACGAATCCGCCCACCCAACCCTGCGGATTCATCGTTGTACAGGCCGACGCCGCGCCACCGTCCGGTAGCTGCTCAACCGAGTCGGAGTTATGAAGTGGAATGCGATTCGGCTTGGCCCGCATGACATGCCGAGCCCGGTCTGGCGCCCCCGCGGCTCCGCCCACGACGCCGCTTGAATTGACCGCGTGGACGTCAACAATCTCGCCCCGCATTGCGCCGACCAGCCATCTGTAACTGGTCAGACCGGAGTTTTTACTCCAAGTGCCGAACCCAGACTGCCTCCATGGCTGCCCCTCGTAGAATGCGCCTGCGATCAACCCGTTCGGGGCGATTGCCAGGGGTTCAAATCGAGTCCCGCTCGCCACTTGCAAAGACGTTAACCCGCCACCTCTGGTCCACACAAATCCCTGGCCTGGGTCGTCACTTGACAGGGCTACGGTCCCAACCACGACGCCGCCCTCGCTGTCCAGTCCGGTCGGTTTCACGCTCCCATCGCCCTTGATAACTGTCAACTGTCCATTCGTCCAAACGAACCCTGCAGCTCCGCCGCTAACACTGCCGCCGTAGTAACCCGCCACTTGCCCAGCGTCGTTCAGAGCCGTTCCCACCAGCGCCCACTGATCCTTCGCCCCCAGCGCCCGAACCGAATACTCCACTCCACGTCCCAGAATCAACCCAGCAACAACACAACTCAACATCTCATCTTCACCTGCAGCTTCGACGCGCGAGCGGCCCACCGGCTACGTGCAAACCTTCGCCTCGTGAGCTGTGACATACTCGCCCTGCTTTGCGTCCAAGTTCTATCACCATGAAACGCTTTCTGCTTCTCCTGTCTGCATTTTGCCTAGCCACAATGTCACTGTCTCAGATGCCGTGGCCGATGGAGCGCCATGACCGATGGGGAAGTGGCACGGCTGTCCTTGGCCCAAGCTCCGCCAGCCTTACGACACCCTGGGTCCTGACAAGACTGACCAGCACCGTCCCCGTCAGTCATGGACCGGCCATTGTTAGCAGCAGCTTGGCTTACTACGGGGACTGGATTAACAACAAGGTGTACAAGTTCAACCCGACCACGGGCACCGTTTACAGCTTTTTTCAGGCAGGGAACTTCGTCCAATGCTCGCCTGCGGTCGGGAACGCCGGAGAGGTCTACTTTTGTGCCAACGGCAGTAACCCGGTAGGCCGGCTTTTCGCCTTGAATCCTTCCACGATGGCCTTTGACTGGTTCTTCGACACCAATGCGAACGGCGTTGACGATTTCCACGCCGCCTCACCGACGGTTGGGCCGGACGGCGACGTTGTGGTCCCTTCCACGACCGGCTCCGTCTTCAGAATACACACGGATGGGTCGGTTGTATGGACTCGCCCTGGGTTAGGTGCCGCGTATCGCACGATCGTGTTTAGCCGGGACGACACCAAGGTCTTTGTTTCCAACGGGACGGCAATGACCGCGCTCAACTATTCGGACGGCACCGTCGCCTGGACGAAAGACTACGGCAGCAACGTTGGCTCGCCAGGGGTCTCACCGTTCGGCAAGCTCTTCTTCGGTACAGTCGCCGGCAACGTCTACAAGGTCGATCCTGCCACCGGAGCCACTCTCTTCACTGTGCCGGTACTTGGCGAGGTTCACTACGCTCCCGCCTTCAGCCCCGGAGGATCAAACGTCTACTTCGTCGCCAACGATGGCCGGCTCTATTCGCTCCTCCACTCCACAGGCGCGAAAGCTTGGGATTATCTGCTCGCCAACCAGTCCATCACCAACGCTCCGATCGTCGGTCGAGATGGCCGCATCTATATCTACAACCGAGTGGGAGACCTCGCCTCGGTGAGTACGACGGGCCAACAGATTTGGCAAGTGCACATGCCAAACAACGAATATGGCCGGGGCACCATGTCCATCGGCGCGGACGGCACCCTCTACGTCGGCGGCACAAGCGATTCAGTGGCCAGCGGCGGCCTTATGATCATCCGTCAACAGCCGCAATTGCACACGTTTTCAACCCTTTCTCAAGATGTCGGGATCACCGTTTCAGGTGTCAGGACCGACACCTTCTACAGCGACAATCATTACGTCATCGGCGCGCCGACCTCTGGTAGCGCGAGCCCCGCGATCCGATACACCCTCACCCGCGCTTTCCCCTTAACCGGCGAAGCCCAGCTCTGGGTGTGGCTGGAATCGGGCGCTTCGATCGCGGGCTTATCCCAGAGGGTCGAGTTCTGGGACTACACGGCAAGCGCGTGGGTCCAAGCGGATCAGGAGACGCTAACGACCGCCGATAAGCTCTACTTCATCAGAGCCCCGGGAGCCTTCACCCGCTTCGTCAAGCCGACAAGCGGCACCGTACAAGTCAGGCTGACCTACACTCCGACAACCAGCGGATTGGGCGACACATGGCAGGTCCGAATCGACAAAGCGTCGCTCGGCAACGTCCCCACTTTCGGCTTCTAAGCCTTAAAAGAATCTTCCCCCACGTGTGGGGGAAGTACCGCGAAGCGGGGATGGGGCCAAACACGCGGAACATGGAACTAGAAGGCCCCACGTGGGGAAGTACCGCGAAGCGGGGATGGGGGCAAACACGCGGAACATGGAACTAGAAAGCCCCACGTGTGGGGGAAGTACCGCGAAGCGGGGATGGGGGCGAAAACGCGGAACCCGGAACCTGAAAAGTCTCCACGCGTGGGGGAAGTATTGCGAGGCGGGGAAAGGGGCGAAAACGGCCCCGTTTTTTTCGGACCGAATAGAGCGCCCGGACCCGCTCCCCTTCGTGAATGATCCTTTCCTGCCGATCACGGATCACAGATCACCGATCACTCACCAACAAAGTTGAATAATGTTTCCATAGCACCGCCGACCAACCCACTCCCGTCCGGAAGCGTAACCTTCCTGATGTCCGACGTCCAAGGCAGCACCCGCCTCTGGGAAACCCAGGCGGATGCCATGCGCTTGGCGGTCAAAGACCTGGACGATCTAGTTCTCACCGCCGTCGACGCCAACACAGGCGTCCTTCTCAAAGAGCGAGGGGAGGGAGACAGTCACTTCGCCGTCTTCAGCCATCCCGCCAACGCCCTCCAAGCTGCGGTCCAAATTCAGCGCCTCCTTGCCGCTCACCCGTGGCAGACCACTGCACCGCTTATGGCCAGAATGTCGGTCCACAGCGCCCACGCCCACCCCACCGGCGCGGACTATTACGGCCCCGACGTCAACCGATGCGCACGGATCAGGGGCGCAGGCCATGGCGGCCAGATCCTCATCTCCCAGCCGACCCGCGACGGCCTCGAAACAACCGCCGGCGCCTGGACCCTCCAAGATCTTGGCCTCCACCGCCTTCTCGACCTCTCTGAGCCCCAACGCATCTACCAACTCCAAGCGTCCGGCCTCAAAGAGGAATTCGCTGCCCTCAGGTCGCTTAACGCGGTCAAACACAATTTGCCCGTCGAACTCACGTCTTTCGTCGGCCGTGAGAAAGAGCTCGCCGAATTGAGGAAACTGATCACCACGTCCAGACTGCTCACCATCCTCGGCCCTGGCGGTGCAGGGAAGACGCGGACCGCCCTCCAACTCGTCGCCGAGTCGATCGACAAAGTCAAAGGCGGTGTCTGGTTCGTCGACTTATCAGTCCTCAAAGACCCCAATTCAATCGCCCAAAAGGTCGTAGAGGACCTCTACGTGAGAGTCGGCGCGGATGAGCCGGAGCAGGCCATTGCCGCCCATTTTCAAGGTCAAAGCGCCCTCCTGCTCCTCGACAACTGCGAGCATCTGGCGCGGGAAGCGGCTGCCTTCGTCGCCAAGCTCCTCCGGGAATGTCCGGACCTCTACATTGTCGCCACATCGAGAGAGCCCCTCGCCGTCTCAGGAGAGCGCGCTTACCGCCTTCCGCCCATGGCCCTCAAGACCCAGCACGCGGAAACGCTCGAGGATATTAGTGGCCTGGATTCTGTCCGACTCCTCCTCGACCGCGCCCGTGCCCGGGGCCACGAAGAGGCTCTCACCCAGTCCAAACCCTCCACAATTCTCGAACTTTGCCGAAAGCTGGATGGAATCCCGCTTGCCATCGAGCAAGCCGCCGCCAACCTAGGCGTCCTGACGCCTGAGACAATGCTCGCTCGCCTGGAAGAGCACCTCTCGGTCCTCCACATTGAAGACGAAGGCGTGGCAGACCGCCATCGAACGTTGACCGCGACGATCGATTGGAGCTACGACGCGCTAACGGACCAGGAAGGAGCCCTCTTTCTTGATTTGGCCGTCTTTGTCGGTGGTTGGAGCCTGGAAGCCGCTGAAGCCATCTGCGAAGTTCCCAAGGTTCTTGACCACATGCACAAACTGGTGGCCAAGAGCCTCGTTTGGCCCGAGGTCACCCCCCGTGGAGACCGCCGCTTCCGGCTGCTCGAGACGATGCGTGAATACGCTACAGAAAAGAGAGGCCCACTCCCTGAAGTCCTCTCGAATCGCCACCTTGGCTACTTCTACCACCTCGTGCAACTGGCCGAACAGGCCGGCTTAGACGTCGATCACGGCCGCTGGAGCAAAGCTCTCGACGCCGACCATCCCAACATCATCGAAGCACTCAATCGGGCCATCAATTCAAAGGACAACGCTTCGGAGGGCCTCGCGTTAGCCAATTCGCTGTACCGCTACTGGTTGAGACGCGGATACCTGCGAGAAGCAGGCAATTGGTTCCAGCGAGCCCTTAATGCTGCGCCCACCGCGCCCCCAGAGGTTAGAGCCGACGCCCTGAATTGCCTCGGCATTTTCTCTTGGTATTTGGCCAAGCTTGGACCCGCGCAGGCAGCCATCGAGGCAAGCCTAACGATTTGGAAGGAAGTCGGAAACGACGCAAAGATTGGGGGGGCGCTCAATAACCTGGCCCTGCTTTCCCTTGAACGCGAAGACATTGATGGAGCTAAGCGCCTTCTGGAACAAAGCATTGCCGCGTTTGAAAGAATCGGAGATGACCAGCGGTTAGCCTCGGCCCTTCAGAACCTGGGTCAACTTGAAGCCGAGCGTGGCTCGCTTGAGCTTGCGGTCGAGCACACCGAGCGTGCTATCAAGATTCAAAGAAGAACAGGCGAACGGGCAGTTCTCTGCACCCAGCTCACAAATCTCCTCGGTTTTTACGCTGAGTCCGAGGGACTAAAGAGCAGACTGAATCTGCTCGAGGAGTCGATTGAGTTGGCCAAAGAGTTAGGCAGTCCCGACGTCACGTCAACCGTGCTGGACGTCGTCGCGTTCGCAGCGCGAGAAAACGGCGAACATAAGCTGTCCGCCCAACTGATTGGCGCGGCTGAGCACTTGGTAGACGGCATCGGAATCAATATCAGCCACTACACCCAGCGTTTTCGTGACAAGCTTGCGGACCGGTTACGAGCCGATCTCGGACGTCAGGAATTTCGGATTGAAACCTCCGCGGGTGCTCGATTGACCGTAGCGGAGGCTCTCGATTTCTGCACCGCTTACCTGCAAACCTTATAACGTCGTTCCACAGGCGTAATATGCTGTCCGCTTATAATGGAATTGCAGGTTTCTTTCACTGCATTTTGAGGAAGGTTCGACTTATGATTTCGCTTGCACTCGCTTCGCTAATTCTCACGGGAAAGCCGGCTCACAAGGCTAGGCAGCAGTCCTACATTTTGCCGCTCTATGACCTCGTTACATCGATGTCCGGCAGCACTTTGAACGCAAACTTTTGCATATCGACCAACTGGGGTCCAAACAACTCCTTTCTAACGTTTCGGGCGTTTTATGTGAACGGAGATACGTCCCATTTCTCTCCCAATGGCAATTGGATCGAGCTTACAAATAATGTCGGATGGGCCGCAAGTGGCAACGTCATATCCTTCAGTTATACGTTCAGTAACCAGTCCCCATCCGGAACGCTTTGGATTGAAGACTTTGGCGGCACTAGCGACTCTCCAAACGGGGCTGAGGTCAGTTTCGTTGCAGCAGGGTTCGGCATGCCCCAAGGCACCGGCCACGGAAGCAGGCCGGGCGCGTACGTTCCTATTGTCGACCGAACGCCCGACTCTCTCGGCCAGAACGGCCACAGCTTGCCAATCACCTTTAACCTCTATCAGCCCTTCGGAGGAAGCTGGGGAAATTCAACTCCCCAGTTTTGGCAAAGTAATGGCCCAAATTCGCAGCCATATCCCGGCGGCGGCTGGCAAAGCCTTCCCCAAGCAGGCCTCCAAGCCGCAAACGGCGGCAGACAGGTCAGCACGACCGGCAACGCGCAGGCGCCCGCTGGCTTGTACATCGCTGGAGTACAGGAAACGTACGTTCCCGGCGAAAGCTACAACGTCCACAACAGCGCATGGACCGAGTTCAGCGGCGTCATTCGGAACTATTCTGTTAACTGATGAAGCTAGTAACCGTCTATCCCGGTGAGCCTCTTCGCCGGGATAACTTCATCATGGGAATCTATAACCGGCTGGCCGCAAATCCGCCTGGCGGCTACACGGTGCTTCTCCACACTTCTGTGGAAGAGCTTTGCGAACAGGCGTCAGCCCCGGCAGAGAAGCTGGAAGTGCTCGAAATCGTAGCCCACGGCAACCCCCAATTTCTCGGAGTCATCGAACAGAAGACCCTCGATCAATTTGCTCAAGCCTTGGTAAGGGCATCGGATGAGTCCCAGATCTATCTTTCCGGATGCAATACGGGCACCAAGTCAGTCAGTGCGGACGACTGTGAAGTCCCTCACTTCAACATCGCCACCCACCTAGCGTCAAAAGTGCCTTGCCGAGTCTATGGTTCAGTGGGATACCTGAACGGTGACACCTTTGCGGAAGGAAGCGTTGAGAGTTCGATCGACGATTGGGGTTTGTCAAATGGAATCACTTATGGCAACGCAAGAGACGCCAAGGGGTCTGAAGCCTTTGAATGGCTCTTTGGAAAGAAGATAGAGCGAATGGCCGCTTTGAGGAGACCTGAGCCTGCACCACACACGCATGAAGTGGCTTGGCCAGAGTCCGAAATAGCGCGCCTCTCATCCAATCTCGAATCGCTGACGAACAGCGCGCCTTCAGCCCTTCGAATAAACCCCTTGGTCGCCCCCGATTTCAAGGTCGACCGTGAGGGCAAGACGTACTCTTTCCTATACAATGCCACCATCGTCCGGGAAGACGAAACGGGAATTCTTTGGCGCTTGGGCGCCTCTTAAGGCTCACGATCCATGAACATTGTCACCATCTTTCCCGGCGACACTTTCCACCGAGATGACTTCCTCTTGGGCATCTACACCAAACTGGCGGCCAACCCGCCTGCGGGATACACCGTGCTCCTTCACTCTTGTATCGAGGACCTCTGCACCCAGATCTCACAGCACAACCAGCAGCTTGGAATTTTGGAAGTTGTGTCTCATGGCAACCCCGGGTTTTTGGGCACTATCGACACGGACACAACCGAAGTTCTCGCTCAATACCTGCAGGAAACTAAGCCCAGTTGCGAGGTCTACTTGTCGGGCTGTAACACAGGCACCGCCGGCTACGATCCAAACTCCGATTTGCCCGAGCACTTCGACATCGCGACCCATCTGGCGAGCCTTGCTCCGTGCCAGATTTTTGGATCGATGGGCTACCTGAACGCGGGAACCATTGCGGACGGCACAGTCGCTTGCTCAACGGATGACTGGGAGCAGGAGATCGGCTGGGTCTATGAAAGGGCCAAAGACGACTTTGGCAAAACCGCCTTCGAGGCTAAGCCAAAGAGCACTTACGTCAAGCACCGCACCCGATTCCCGCACTCGATGCCGGTCGATACCCACCACCCGGATCTCACGCCGCAAGAGCAAGCTGCCCTGGACGCGACTCTCGCGACGGTAGTCAATACTCCGTCACAGCAGGTCAAGCTGAACCCCCGAGTCGGGCCAGACATGACGGTCACCTATTTCGGCCGGATCTATGACTTTCTTTATAACGGCCGCGCCGTCCGGGAGCGCCTTACCGGCAAGACCTGGAACACCAACATCACCAAGCCCACCCTCATCCTCCTCCATCCCCTCTGGACCCCCAAGCCTGCATAGGATCGCTCGCGCCTCTACGTGCAATCCCCTTTCCCTCCGGCGATTTACGACTTACGATTTACGATTTACGGGCGAAGCCCCAAGCAAGTGCCAAAATGAATGTTCGCCCACCTTCATGGACCAATCTCACATCCGTAACTTCTGCATCATCGCCCACATCGATCACGGCAAATCCACTCTCGCGGACCGCCTGATCGAGCGTTGCGGCGCCATCAGAGGCACGGCTCAGGAGCAGATGCTCGACCAAATGGACATCGAGCGCGAGCGCGGCATCACCATCAAAATGGCCGCCGTAAGGCTCAACTACCGAGCCAAAGACGGCAAAGACTACGAGCTCAACCTCATCGACACCCCCGGCCACGTCGACTTCACCTACGAAGTGAGCCGAGCCCTCTTCGCTTGCGAAGGCGCCCTCCTCGTCGTCGACGCCAGCCAAGGAGTCGAGGCCCAAACCATCGCCAACGCCAGCATGGCGATGCAGCAGAACCTCGAGATCGTCCCCGTCATCAACAAGATCGACCTGCCCCATGCGGACGTCGAGCGAGCCAAGGAAGAGATCGAGCACGCCGTCGCGATTGACGCGAGCGACGCCATCCCTTGCTCCGCCAAAGCCGGCATCGGTATCGACGACATTCTCGAGGCCATCGTCAAACGCATCCCATCCCCGAAAGGCGACCCCAACGCTCCGCTAAGGGCACTGATCTTCGACTCCCACTTCGACACCTATCAAGGGGCCGTCGCCTACATCCGGGTTAAAGATGGAGCCGTGCGAAAGGGCGACAAGATCAAGATGATGTCGACCGGAAACGTGTTCGACGTTGACTCCACGGGCACTTTCACTCCTTCGTTGGTGGTGAACGAGGGGCTCGGCACCGGTGAGGTCGGCTTCCTCACGGCGGCGATGAAGAGTATTGGGGACGCCCGGGTGGGAGACACGATCACTCACGGTGGGGCTCATGGCGCTCACGAGGCCTTGCCCGGCTACCGCGAGGCGCTGCCCATGGTCTACTGCGGCCTCTTCCCCAGCGACGGAGAAGAGTATGAGGAGCTGCGGGACGCGATCGCCAAACTGAAACTGAACGACGCGGCGCTGAACTACGAGCCGGAGACATCGGCCGCTCTCGGATTTGGATTCCGCTGCGGCTTCCTCGGTCTCCTCCACATGGAGATCGCCCGCGAGCGCCTGGAGCGCGAGTTCAACCTTGACCTCATCCTCACCGCCCCCTCTGTCGACTACCTCGTAACCAGAACAAACGGCGTCTCCGCCCACCTGTCCAACCCCTCCGACATCCCCGACTCCCACGAGATTGCATCCATTCAAGAGCCAGTGGTGAACGCGACAATCATGGTCCCCACCGAGTACATCGGAGCCGTCATGACCCTCTGCCAAGAGCGCCGCGGCACCTACACAAAAACCGACTACCCGTCCCCCCTCAGAGTCATCCTCTACTACCGCCTCCCCCTCAACGAGATCCTCCTCGACTTCTTCGACAAACTCAAATCCTCCACCCGAGGCTACGCCTCCCTAGACTACGAAGTGGCCGGCTATCAACCCTCCGAACTGGTCAAAGTAGACATCCTCCTCAACGGAGACCCCGTAGACGCCCTCAGCTTCATCGTCCACAAATCCTTCTCCTACCAACGCGGCAAAGGCATGGTCGAACAACTCCGAAAAGTCGTCCCGAGACAGCAATACGAAGTCCGAGTCCAAGCTGCCATCGGAGCCAAAGTAATCGCCGCCGACTCCATCAAACCCTTCCGGAAAAACGTCATCGCCAAATGCTACGGCGGCGACATCACACGGAAGCGAAAGCTGCTTGAGAAGCAAAAGGAAGGCAAAAAGCGAATGAAACAAATCGGCTCGATCGAGCTGCCGCAGGAGGCTTTCTTGAGCGTGTTGAAGGTGGCGGACTAAAATCCCCTCTGCGAAGCTCAGCGACCTCTGCGCCTTTGCGAGAACTCCCCTCCGCGAACCCCCGCGCCCTCCGCGTGAAATCCGAAAGCCCGCCACCCACATTGAACGAGCTTCAGCGATGTGAACTCGTCGTGCTCGTTGTGCCGTTGTGTGAATCCGAAAACGCCAATGACCTGTGAGCAATGGCCCTCGCCCTCCGCGTGAATCCACCTTTGTGAGTCTTTGTGCTACTTAGTGTTCTTAGTGGTAAGTTCCCCTCCCCTTCACCCCACAAAAATCCCGTATCCTGTATACCGAACTCCGCAATCCAGCAACCCCGCATGCTCGAAGCCTACGACATCCCCGACCTCCTCGCCAACCTCGTCGAGCGCTCCCTCGTCGCCTGCGATCCCGTCACCGGCAGCCACCAAATGACCGAGTCCATGCGCGCGTACGCCATGGAGCATCTGGACGGGGAAGACGCAAAGGCCAGGCTAAGGCACTTCCGCTACTTCACCCACTTGGCCGAGCACCTACGCGACCTCGACCAGACCGGGGAAGAAACCACCGCCTTTCTTGCGTCCATTCCCAACGCCGACAACTTCAGGTCCGCCTACGAGTGGTCGTTCACCAATGATCCCGACGCCTGCCTCCACCTAACTTCGTGCCTTTTCCACGCGTGGCAGGTCTGGTCCTTGGCCGAGTGCGAGCAAAATTCCTTAAGAATTCTGGAAGCCGCCCCCAATGCCGCTCTAGAAGATCAAATATGGCTGCGAAGCCAGCTAGCGTTTTCCTGCATGAAGCACAGCAACCTCACACTCGTGGAAGAGCTTCTGATTCGCGCTCTGGAAGACCTGAAAATCAAAGATATACCGGCCGCCAGGGCGGCCGTTCTCAGTACCCTCGGTTGGCAAAAGCGAGAATCGGGTGATGAGGAGACCGGGATCAGCCTGATCCGAGAGGCCCTCCAAATCGCGAAAGATAACGGGATAGCCAGGTCCGAGGCGTCCGCCCTCACCCACCTCGGCGAGTACGCTCGTCAACGCGGCGAGTTTGACGCGGCAGAAGGCTACTATTTGGAGGCCCTCTCTCAATACAAATCCAAGCACCGCCAAGCCCTCAACCTCTTCAACTTGGGCCAAGTCTCGATCGAAAAGAACGACCCAGACGCCGCCAAACGATACTATCTGCAGGGCCTGGCATGCGTCGAAGGCCCCACCCTCATGCCCGTCGCCACCGTCCTCATTAGAGGCCTGAGCGCCGTCCTGGTTCTGAAAGGCGACTACCGACGGGCCGGCCTTCTCATGGGCTGGGCTGAAGGCGTTCGGATTCGCAACGGAGGAAGCCTTGATTCCATAGATCGCGTCCTCTTCTCCCGCATCCAGTCCCTCGGCGTAGAGCGCGGCGGCGAGACATTCAACGAGGCGTTTGAAGAAGGCCCCAAGCTAACCTACGAGCAAGCCAAAACCCTATCTCACCCCCAGTAACCGACCGAAACCCGAATCCCGAATCCCGTATCCTATATCCCAACCGGCAGCCGGCAACCCAGCAAACAACCGAAATGCTCGACGCCTACGACATCCCAGACCTCCTCGCCAACCTCGTCGAGCGCCGGGAGGAGGACGATCTTTTGGGATGCAGAGATCGGACCGGGAGCGAAGCTTTAGCCGAACTTTCTAGCCAGGCGAGGGAATGTTTCGTGGACTGTGTCCTCGTCGAAAGGCAAGCCTGCTGGGTCGGCCTCGTCCAGACTGTCGGCCACTAGGTCTCGAGGATCGGAGACGCCGCGTTTGTCCAAGATCTCGATCGCTACGTACTCCAAGAGTTCGTTGTCCACATCTTCGCCGATCGCGATGAAGTCGGTGAGGGACTCGGGGTCTCGGATGGCGGCGTCGAAGCAGGCGCGGCCTTTTCCGATGATCCAGGACGTGAAGTAGTGGAAGCTGTCATCGCTCATGCCGCCGGTGATCACATAGCCAGCGCCCCAGAGGTTCCACTTGTTAAGGGCGAGTTGGCGGTGGATGAAGGCGACCATAAAGGCGACGATGTCATCGCTTTCCATCGGTGCGAGGACGGCTCGCAGGTTTTGTGGATCGGCGCTGGGATGGTTTGATCGAAGGCCGGTGGGTCGACGGGCCGCGTCGATGAGTTCCCAAAATCTTTCTTCCGTCATTGGAAGAAAGGATACGCCAAGGGGCCGCAGCCAAGCTCTCGGCGGCAAACGCGTCAACCGAGGTAAGCGACCTAGATTAAGCAAGCCTACGAAGAGGCCCACAATAATGCACCATACTGACTCCAATAGAACCTCGGTTACTAAAAGAGTCCACCTACACTTGCTTTAGCTCCCTGAGGACAACAATTGAATATAACGCGTTACGTGTATCCCATCGTCTGCATCTTCATTCTGCTCGCGGCTGCAAGTCTGGGCTCGACAGAATCTGAAGCCAGAGGGGATTAAAGTTATGCAGCTATGCGATTCAACGTCCTTCGCGGCGTAGAAAGAGGAGATGCTCACATTGAAGAAAAACGACCGGCTCATAGATATTGAAAACAACTCGGACTGGACGTTCGACTGCAAGACCCGAGCGCCAGACACCAAGGGCCCCGACAACAAGCTCGTCGTCACCTGGACGTGTGTGCTCACCAACAAGACCGGAGAACGCCGATTCATCCCCGAGTCCAAAATGGCCGGCCTCTTTAAGCCGCGCGAAATTGTTCAGCGGTGAGCGGGATCGGTAATCGGTGATCGGTGACCCCTTGTCTGCTTGCATGGGGCGGGCTAAGATAGATCGGCTTGCAGACGCTTGACGGACTCGATATTCCCGACCTCCTCGCCAACCTTGTTGAAAGGTCACTCGTTGTCTTCGATGAGACCACCGGGCGTTACCATCTTACGGAATCGATGCGAGCCTATGGCCATGACCAGCTCGGCGCGGAGAGCGAAGGGCTCAAAAAGAGGCATTTTCGGTGCTTCGCGGAGTTCGCGGAGCCCATTCTGGACCTGGTAATGGGCGGCGACGACCGCGCGCTGCTGCGATCGTTCATTCAAGAGATCGATAACCTTCGCGCAGCAATCGAGTGGTCCTCGACCCACGATCCCAAGGGTTTTCTCCGCCTCATGGCTTGCTCCGCGCCCGCCTGGACCCGGGTCTATGCCCGCGAGGGCCTGCGCCATCTCAATCACGCTCTGGCCAGGGCTCCCGAAGCCGACGATGAGGACCATATCACGGCTAGGAGCAACCTCGCGCACCTCAAATTGAGGATTGGGGATATGGAGGGGCTTGAGCAGCTGCTCACCCGTGCGCTCCAGCAACTCGAAGTGGTCGACTTGCCCGCATTGAGACTGTCGACGATGCTCCGAATGGCATGGTATTCCACCTGGATTCAAGATTGGGATCGAGTCGAGTCACTCTGCCGCGAAGTGATCAAGCTGAGCCAGGACGACGACGCGAAGGGTCTTTTATCGATCGCCTACGTCCATCTCGGAGAAGCCGCTCGAGCCCGCGCTCGCTGGCAAGAGGCGTTCGAGTACTTTCAAAAAGCCCTCGCAAACTCCCCCGCAGGCGTCATGCCCCTTGTCGCAACTTTCAACCTAGGCGGCGCCACTCTTCAATCTGGCGACCTAGACCAAGCTGAAGCGCACTACCGAGAAGCGGTCCGCCTGGCCGCCGACCTCTATGACGACCCCGCTGAAGCCACAAATGCCTACGATGGCATCCTCGGCCTCGGCTTTGTGGCTTTGAAACGAGGCGCCTACCGCAGGGCCGGACTCTTGATGGGAAATTCTTCCGCGAGGTTCCGCGCCCAAGCTATCTCACTGGATCCTATCGACGACTCACTCTTCAAAGAAATGATCGCCCTCGGCCTCGATAAGGGTGGCCACGAGTTCGAGGCCGCGTTCGAGGCAGGGAAGTCCTTCGGATTCGCCGAACTCAATGAGACAGTGAGCTAGAAAATCGAGAGAGATACCGCAGGACAAGGTGGGCTCATCCACGGCAGCTTGCGATACGATGAATCGACGTCGCGAATTAACTCATGGATTTGAATCAGCCAACTTACGCCTTCATCGCCGCGGACGGGACCACCTATAAGGCTTCGACCTCGGATCTGCAGGATTGGTACAACCAGGGGCGGATTGGGTTGGAGCACGTGGTGACGGAGGTTGGCTCGGGCAGGCAAAGCCCGGTGCGGGAGATCCTTTTCCCGGGCGCGTTTGGGTCACCGCAACCGCCATTGGCGGAAAGTCCGGTCTTTCAGCAGGCACCCTATACGCGGGCCCAATACGGCAAGATCGACAACCATTTGACGAAGGCCATCATCTCCACCGTGTGCATCGGCTGCCTACCGATGGGCATCGCGGCTATCGTCTATGCGGCGCAAGTAGATGGATTTGCGGCAAGAGGCGATTATGCGGCGGCGAAGGAAGCGGCCGACAAGGCGGACAAATGGGCCAACTGGAGCCTAGGGGTCGGCATTGGCTGGATCGTGATCTACATCTTCATCATCTTAGTCGGCACGACGATGCATTAGAAGGCGGAAGGATGAAGGATGAAGGATGAAGGATGAAGGCGGAAGGCGGAAGGCGGAAGGCGGAAGGCAATTGGCGCACAGCACTCAGCACTCAGCACTCAGCACTTGAATCTTAACCAGAGCCCGAGAGCCCGAGAGCCGAGAGCCGCAGAGCCCAGAGCCCAGAGCCCAGAGCCTAACTCCCAAACGCCTAACGCCTACTTTGCTCCAGCTCTTCGATGAACCGTTTTCGATCCCAGAGGATGATGCCGCTGGCGGCTGCTTGCTGTTTGGCTTGGTTCGTGTAGCCGGCAGTGGCGACGTAGAGCATGGCGTCTGCTCGGTATTTGTCGCGGGCGCGGAGGACGTCCCCCAGTGCTTTGACTCCCACGTCTTTCTTCCACCTCTTTGCCTGCACCACCATCGTCTGGCCGTCCTTGGAAAGGATCAGATCCGCGCCCCAGTCTCCGACGAGGGGGGTGAGCTCGACTTTGAACCCGCGGGCCCTGAACAGAGGCACGAGGAGATGCTCGAAATCGCGCCCGCTGAGGGCGTCGATGTCCTTGATTCCCAGACGGAGCAAGCGGCGCTGCTTCCATGCGACGATGAGGAATCTGAAGAGGTGCGGTGTAACGATGACGACCGCAACGATCGTCCAAAGGTGCCATAGGGCATAGAAGAGAGGCCCCCAGTGAATTGAACTCACCCTCCTATTTTAATCTCGGACCGCGGATCTCGAATCGCGGATCTTGCGGAAAGACTCGCCGGACCTTTCAATCTGCATAGGTCCGACATCCGCGATCCCAGATCCAAGATCGACGGGGCGGTATAATTTGCCCTCGTTCCTGGGCAGATGCCCGAGTGGCCAATGGGAACAGACTGTAAATCTGTCGGCGAGAGCCTACGTAGGTTCGAATCCTACTCTGCCCACTCCGGAAGGATGAAGGATGAAGGATGAGGGAGGAAGGTTGAGGCATGAATAATGCAATGATCAATTCATCCTTCCGCCTTCATCCTTCCGCCTTCAAATAACCGCCCTCATAGCTCAGCGGTAGAGCACTTCTTTGGTAAAGAAGAGGTCACGGGTTCGATTCTCGTTGAGGGCTCCAAGTTTTGAACCTAAAACTCCCGATAGTACCGCTTTTGTAGCTTCGAGTACAAGCCCGGTCTCTCAAACAGTCTCTCAAATATGGCGTAGACTAGGTATATGGCTACACGTGCAGACAACCGGGATGGCTCCTGCCGTGAGGTGCTCACCGGGCGCCATGCCGGCAAGTGGCGTCTTCGATGCTCTTAACCGTTTGCAGGCGACGGTCGATCAGCTTGGTTTCCGCGTGACCAACACCTGGGACCGGATCTCTCGAAAGACAGTGATCCAAGATGCCATGGGCGGATTGGTTTCTATCAGCTACATGCACCGGGACAAGGTCATTTTCGGCATCTCGGACCAGACCGGGCACATTACAACCTATAACTACAACAACAACAACGTCGTCTCCATGCGCCAGTTCCCCAGCGGGGACAGGACGACTTATACGCTGGACAGCCTTGATAGGCAAACTGGTGCATTGTACGCGGACGCATCCCGGGTCACGACAGCCTTTGACGCGGTTGGGAATCGAACGACAGTCCAG
>JANYLD010000023.1 GCA_025363835.1 Armatimonadota bacterium | reverse complement strand
GGGACAGAATTGCAGGAGTCTGTCACGTTTGTCCCTCAGTTTCAAGAAGCCGAGTAGCGTCCCGGCTGGTCAACAAACCAGGTGGGGCTGCATCGGTTGCAGATCCATCGCGCCTCGCAAATCCTGGGGCCGGGCAAGCGGCGCAGCGCCCAGCCCAATGAGAGCTCGATGGGCAAGGTTGCGCGAGTCTTCCCGGACGATTAATTTGGTCAGCCGGCGCCGGTGGGCGTCCACCGCGCCATGCCAGGTTCCGCCGCTTTTGAAGCGGGCGTGCACGACTACCGCCGCTTCACCCAGAGCGTAAAGAAGCACGTTTCTTTCCATAGCAGCCGTGGTGGTGAAATCCTCCCGGGGCGCGCACACACTGAGACGGCAATAAGTGGAGGCAGCCTTAATGAGTTCCAGCCCGTAAGGCAGGATCTCGATGGTTGCTTCAGCGGGAGCGCCTTGGGAGGCGGCCCGATCGCACCCCCTCGCCCCACCAGAAGCAACGCCGAAGCCTAAAACTGCCGCTTGCTCCGCGCATCTTCGAGAGAATTGACGTTCCCGGTGCTCCACATCTCGGCTGCCAACGATCGTGACGACCGGCATCGGAGGCAACACACCGCAGACCCACAGCGCAGGAGGTGCGCCGGGACCAAGACGGGAGATCCAAGTGTTCGGATAGTGCGCGTCAGCCACAGTCAGCACTCGGCCTCCCAGAACCTCGTCCTCCGCCCAGGACAGAAGTGAGGGGCAACTCAAAGCGAGTGCTTCGGGCCAAAGTCCGTCCGCTCGAAGACAATCCGCCACGTCTGCAAGAAGAGGCTCGCCAAGCCGAAGACATTTCTCAACCTTTGGCCACTCGAATTTTCGAAGCTCGAATTGTCTTGGCGCACCTCGCAAGTATAGGGCTGCGAAAATGATAGATAACGAAATATCCATATAGTACTATAAAGGTACATATAGTATACATTATAAAGGAATTGGAATAGCCGGGAATCGATGGGAGTGCGTAGGGCGGAATGCTCGTTGCAGCTGTGGGCAACGGCTAGAGGGGTAAGAACGACGTGAAAGCTAGGACCGCAGCGCGGTTCCTGGAGAAGGAGTGGCTTTGGGAGGCGGTCCAAGAGGTCATATATGTCGCTCACAGCAGCCGCCGATAAAGCAAAACAGCAAATAGCATTGGGGAGCTCCAAGGCAAGCCCCTGGCTAGTCTTTCTTGTCCGAGGCGGATACGCCTCTAAGGGGATCCTGTACGGATTTATTGGGATCCTGGCAGCATTGGCCGCTCTAAATCGGGGTGGTAAGGTGGCTAACCAACGGGGTGCCATGGATACGCTCGCGGTCCATCCATTAGGGACGCCGCTTCTCTACGCCATGGCCGTCGGCCGCGCCGCCTATTCCACCTGGCGTTTGCTTGGCTCTGCGCTCAACTCCGAGGGCGAGAAGCCCTTGAAGCGCATAGCCCATGCTGCAGGCGCCTTCGTTTATTTCGGATTTGCCTACGCCGCTTTCGAGACGGCTCACGGCGCGCAGGATAACGGGGCAGGCGTGCAGCGCTGGGCTCCCATGATCGACACTCCCTTGGGAAGGGTTCTTGCAGTCGTGGGCGGATGCACTTTAGCAGGCGTCGCGATCGCTCAAGCCATTAAGGCTATGAAGCTCTCTTTCATGAAGGATCTGTCCCTGGCCGAAATGGGACCTCCCGAACGGCGCTTTGCCGAAGTCATGGGAGTCGTCGGAATCTGCGCGCGATCAGTGATTTTTTTGGTGACCGGATGGCTCTTCGTTCGCGCCGGTCTTCAAAGCGACGCCAAGAAGGCAGGAGGGATGAACAAGTCTCTGCAATTTGTCGCAGCGGAACCGGGTGGACATTGGCTGTTGCTAGCGGTAGCACTCGGCCTCATCGCCTATGGCCTGCATATGTTCGTTCAGGCACGTTATCGTCATATTCGAGTCGCGACTCAACCTTCAAAGGCGGCAGGTACGCGCACCTGAATCGCCTCAGGCACAACCTTGAAATCAACGGGGGTGCTCATGACGATTTCTCCATCGACGTCGACTTTTCGC
>JANYLD010000330.1 GCA_025363835.1 Armatimonadota bacterium | reverse complement strand
TTCATCCTTCATCCTTCCACCCTCATCCTTTCACAATAACGTATCCGTAATAGCGAAACCCCTGGTCCTGGAAGATCATCATGTCTCCCTCTACCCAGAGCATGGTAGTGATGGAATGGGGAATGGGGACCTGGCCCAAGGTTTCTCCCGTCTTCGCATCGAGAATAAGCAGGTTGCGTGTTGGCGGGGTCACGGGATGCTCCGTCATGGTGCATCCAATGGCGTAGTTGCCGACCCAGCGAATGGGGCAGCCCGAGGGAAGGATGTCTTTTCGCGTCCACAAAGCTGCACCCGTCCGCGGATCGAGACAGACAAGGCCTTGGTGGTCTTCCGCTCGGGTCCTGTTGTGTCGGGTGAGAAAGCCCATCGGTCCGGCGTCATAGCAAAAGATGGAAGGATCAACCTTCAGTGAATTCCAATCCTTGTCGAAGTAATACGCGCGAGTGTAGTCGGGCTGCCCATTCTGGATTGCAAACGGGCCCGTGTCCGGGTTGCCCTCGAGATCAGCGGCTCCGAAGATCGTCGCTCCTGGCCCCGGAAGACTATTCTTTGGCACCAGCGTTCCCTCTGAGACCCACGTGCCCGGCTTGTAGCTGAGCACGCCATTATCAGTCTCGAGGATACGCGAGGTCGGGCTGTCCCAAAGTAGGCAGGAGAACCCCACTGCCTTTAAGCTCAGAAAGCGCTTCGTAAGAACTACTTTTGCAAGCGCAGCTTCGTCGATCGGCACTCTGGAGTAGATTAACTGAAATTTCGGTTGGAGATCGGCGATGTCGACATAGGTCTCGACATGCGTGCGATCATCGGTCCAAATTGCGTATCGGCCTTCGAAGCGGTACTTCGATAGGTCGGATGGAAGCCCATCTACGTCCACATTCACCGTGTCGGACATCTGGAACTCTCCGTTCGAGGCATTGAACGTGGAGATGCAGAAGCCATCGGAATTTCTAGCCCACTGGACTAACGTCGTTGGCGTCTTCCAATATCCGTAGGGCGAAAACTCCAGAGTCCCCCCATCCGCCTCCACTCGCCGTCCTGCCGCCCAAATCTGCTTGATCGTGAGGTGAGGCTTCGCTTGCAAACAGAACGCTAGTGCGAGGGCGCCAAACATCTTTCTATTGTATGGCTTGCGAAGAGTGAAATCCACTGAATCTGCAAGGCTCATGCTCCTTGGGGATCGAGCACCTCAAAAACGGCAGTTGAATTGGTGCCGCCTAGCATGCAAATTCCATAAAGCTTTCCGTCGCTTCCGAAAATGGGCGCCCGATTGCAATCGACCCCGAATGAATTGGGCCCCTGCGCGGGGAACCGGTAGGTCAGCACTTTATAGTCCGATCCGTTGGGTCTGACCCGGAAGTAGCCTGCCCCAAAACCGTTCGTTGCACCATAGATGAAACCGTCGCTCCCCATGGCAATCCCGGTCGCAGGCTTGGAGCCATCTTCCTTGCCTTGGAATCTGTACACCTCGGTATATCCCGCTTTAGGAGACAGTTTGAGAATCACCCCGTTGTTGAAGGTCCCGCCCTCGTCGCTGGCGCCATAGTAGTTTCCATCCGAAGCCAGTGTAATGTCTCTTAGATCGTAGAATTCACCGTGCTGATTGGCATGCACCAGCTTGACGGCGCCGTCGCTCTCGGCCGTGAACACACTGGGGGGCTTGTTTCCATCACCCCCCGCCACTCCATAGAAGCCGTGCCCCGGCGCCCTTTTGAGGCACCAAGGCAAACTGCCGACTGGTGAATCGCCGACTCCGAAGCGATGGAGAACTGTATATTCACCCGACAGAGTTACGCGATAGAAGACCCCATGCGCTCCTTGCATATCGGGCGTGGTTACGCCGTAATAGTTGCCGTCCTCTCCTTCCTGCGGAGGGCTCATGGGTCGGCAGTCCTCCCGTTGAAACGCATGAAGGAGGGTGAAATTACCGTCGGGCGTCACCGTCCAGACAGTGCCATAAGTGTTCTGGCCTCCGTACGCGCAGGTCCCGAGGATAGAACCGTGATCGTCGATGGACACGCCACCCGTTGGATTAAATCCGTCTTTTCGAGGGTCGAAGGAGTAAACGACCTGGAGCACGCCCTGCTTGTCCAAGCTAAAAACACATCCGCCGAACCGCTCGCCTCCTTGATTGGCGCACCCATAAAAAGCACCATTCGACCCTTCTACGATAGCGCCCGGATCGGCACTCAACACCGGCTGCTTCGACTTAAGCGGAAAATCGTATAGAACTCTCAGAGGAGTCTTATCCTGAAGGCAAAGCGCGACAAGTACGAGTCCGCAAACCATGCATTCAAGTATTGCAGACCTGCGGTAACTGAACTAGATGAGCCCAAAGCGGCACCAATATCTAAACCATGTACAACCGCGACGAAGTCCGCGCCCAAAACGAGCACCGGCAGGCGAAATGGCCACGATCCATTCTGTGGGCGCTCGCCGCCCTTGTCGGCGCGCCCAGCCTTGCCTACAACCTCTGGACGCTCCTCGATCCACTGATCCACTTCAATGCAGATCCCATCGGCCTCTTCGTTCCCCTCATCCTCGGCTCCGTCGCCCTCTGGAAAGCCATGCGCGCCGCGTCCACCTGGGTCAAGCTCGTCGTCGTCCCAATCTACTTCGTCTTGATGGGCGTCTTCCTCTTCACCCTAGCCTTCGCCTGGGCCTGCGGGCACGGCCGTGGTTGCGTTTAGATGCGAGCGACCCAAGCGTAAAGGAGCACTCGCAACTCTCGAGCATGCATGCAATCACTCTGCTCATTGAGCCTTAGGAGTCGCGGAACCATTGCCAAGAGATTGGTGGTACAGAGCAATATGGTTCTGGCGATCCTCTGCTGCCTTTCCATCGTGAGGTCCGCCGCTCAAGGCAACCCTTTTCCCACTCATCCTGTTCCCGCGCCCACGGGAAAGTACGAACTCGGGACGTGCACCCTCGCAACCACGGAATCCGCCAAGAGGCACACGCATCGTCGCATCCAACTCTGGTATCCGGCGGGAGAAATCAGGGCCACAAACCATGTGAAGTATGTGGCCGACAAAGACACGATGACGGAGATCCGCAACCAAAAGCTCCTTGACCAAGGCCCCAACGTCTACGATGCGTGGCAAAAAATGACCATCGCCGCCACAAGCCCTCGGCCAATTCTTGACCGAGCCAAGAAGTATCCGCTTGTCCTCTTCATGCCCGGGCTTGGAATGCCTGCTCTTTGTTACACCTCGTATGCTCAGCAACTTGCAAGCGACGGATATGTCGTAGCGACGATCGATTACGGAGAGGGCGGTTTCCTCGTGGAAAAGGGAAAGCTTCTTGCTGAAGGTCCGCAAGCCGATGATGAGGCCACCTACGCGAAATACGCCGAGGACTGGGCGATTCAGGACTCCGAAATTCTTGACGAGATCGCAGGGAAGAAAGGGGAATTTGCCTTCGGATTTCCGGCAGAAATTGCGCTGGCATTGGACCCGAAAAGGATTTGCGTGATGGGGCACTCACTCGGCGGCGCGGCCGCGCTTGACGCGATCCATGACGACAATCGCATCAAGGCCTGTGTCGACCTAGATGGAATTCCCGAAGGAGAAATCGCTGGGACAGGCGTCCACTCCACCGTGCTTTTCCTTCGGAGTCGCGTGGAGTACAGCGACGCGGATCTAAAGAAGCTCGGGCGCAGCCGCGAGCAGTGGGATGCACGTGGCAAACAAATCAAGAATTCGTTGGACGCTCTCATTAAAGATCCCGGCGGTGATGCGTGGATGATCTCAATCAACGGAACGAACCATGTGAGCTACTCAGACCTTCCATACACCGCGCCGCAGGCGATCAGCCATTACGGTGGCAAGATCATAGCGCCAAATCGGCTTTCTGCAATCTGGACTTCCTTGGTCGAGCGATATATGGAGCACTGCTTCGACCCTCATGTCTCTTTCCCACCCAAGCAGCTCCCGACTGAAGCAATGATCCAACTCAAGAGGCAGCGTTCAAGGTAACGCCGCTCGCTTGTTTAGGTCACAATCTTTCAA
>JANYLD010000328.1 GCA_025363835.1 Armatimonadota bacterium | reverse complement strand
AATTGAAAACGCCTGATTGGGGCTACGTTCTCTTAGATCAGGGGATACTAACTCACCCCGATTATGTCCACACTGGGGCACCCTGGGTAACGAAAGCCAATAAGTTATGGAGCCTGCTTGATTTGCTGAAATACGCCGGTGAGGAATTCGCGGGTGCGTTACGGATCGGAAGTCTTCTCGCGATTGAGATTCGTAAGGTTCCTCAACGCTTGACTGCTCTCGTGCCAGAGATGCAGATGGATGATGTTATCCGTCCACAAATCGCCTTGATTCTCGCCATTGCAAAAGAATTGGGGTTGACCGTTACGCAGCAGGAAGGGCTTGCGATCTTCAATCACTTCCATAAGATGCAGGGCAGGGAATTTGCGGACAAAATGGAGCATCTTGCCGTCACGTTCAACCGTGAGCTTAAGGGTCACGAGTTCCTATATCTCGAAAATGGGCGGTTCTACAACGACCTGCCAGACGCCTATTACGGCTTCCAGGCGTGTACCCGCTTCTCTGGCTCCGTGGAGGATATGGAGGAAGCCATGAAATGCTACGCGTTGGAGCGGGCCACGTCCTCAGTCTTTCATTCTATGCGAGTCCTCGAAGCGGCTGCCAAGGGGCTTTACCTAGCCCTGGGGTTGAAACCGCCCGCGAATCCAGGCCCGAATGAGCAGGGATGGGGTTACTACTCTGGCGAGTCGGACAAGTTCCTTGCGGCTGCCAATAAGAGCACCTTCCCGCCCGATCAAAAGGAGTTCTACGATGAAGTGCATGGGGACTTGCGGGCGGCTAAGAACGCTTGGCGAAACACCGCAATGCACATGAACAAAACGTACACCCTGGAACGGGCTAAAGAAATCATGGACGCGAGCAAAGCGTTCATCGCTAGGCTTGCGGAACACGTTGACGAGAATGGCGTTTACGTCCCCTAGCTAGGCCGGTTTAGGCTTGCTCGTTTTCTCGCGGGCAAGCCTTTCTTGAAGCTCAGTCTTTGGAACCTTGAGAACCTTCTTTAGGAAGCCGTCCAGGGCTTGCATATCGGGCTTGGCCCATACTGCGGCATCCACGTCTCGGTCGGCTTTTGATTTCGACGGTCGTTTGGGTTTTGGCATCAGGTGGTAGCGGCTGACTCCTTGCCGATTAGCTCACTGTACTTGATACGGCGATTCACGATCTGAGAGAGTGCCAGCCTGAACCGTTCCCCGTCTGCCGCCTTGCGCTCGTTGAAGCGGAACACTTGCTCGTTCACGTAGCGGAACAGGTGGAACGGCTCAACCGAGATATAGGTTCCTCTGAGGCCGCGCTTCATCAGGCTCCAAAAGTTTTCGATTGAGTTGGTATGGATTCGCTCGTTCACGTATTCGACCGTGTGATCTACGATATGGTGATCGAACTTGCGTCCAAGTCCCGCGTAGGCTTTGAATTCGTCGGTGTACAGCGTTGCGTTGCTATGGACGTGCTTGAAAACATTACTCTTGAGCGTCCAACCCGTCAGGTCCGGTACGGTCGTTGCTACCACTTTGCCACCGCGCTCAATCATGCCGTGAACCGCTGCCTTGCCCTGGCTTCCGCGTCCTTTCCCGACCCGCTGCCAAGCATGTTGATTCCGGGCCTTTCCGCCGATGAAGGTTTCGTCCGCTTCGACTTCGCCGTTGAGTTTGTCGATTGAGCCGTTATCCATCGCAAGGCGGATTCTATGAAGCATGAACCAAGCCGTCTTTTGGGTTACGTCCAGCGACCGCGCAAGCTCGCAAGAACTGATACCGTTCTTTGCGTTGACAATGAGCCACATGGCAGGAAGCCACTTCGAGAACTTTATCGGTGACTCCTCAAAGATCGTGCCCGTCTTAACGCTGAACTGCTTGCGGCAACCGTTGCAGTTCCAAGTCATGCGAGGGACCATGAACCGAGTGCTCTCGGAACCGCAACGCGGGCAAGTGATGATGCCCGTGGGCCAACGTCGGTCACGCACGGCATCAAAGCCCTTTTGCTCATCAGAAAAGAAGCGGATTACCTCCAAAAGCGTCTCAGGTTGTCTGTCGTTCACGGTATGATTATACCAGAAATGCTGAGTGAGGTATATAATCCCCAATGGTAAATGGCCGGAGCGGAAAGCCGACGAGCCTCCCTAATACCGTAACACCCTTTTTGTTATCGTTGCGACGGACCGGACACGGCGCGTTGACCCCTTCCAAGCAGGGCGACAATAGCCTCGGGACCTGAGCGTTGCGTCTTTTAAGATGTAGCTGCGGTCGGGTCCCGAGGCATAAACTCCGCGCGATTTACCATTTACCATTTACCATTTACCACCCGTTACATTCCCACTGCAGTGTATTGCTTCAGGCCTTTCTTCCAGAGCACTTTCCCAAGCAAGTAGGCGCCAAACACCCAGGCCAACTGGCCTAAGAGCAGACCGTGGGCGGCTTGGGCCGAAACCCGGCCCACCAAGATTTCGGTCGGCACGCCGGTTGTGAAGTAGAACGGGAAGGCATAAGCCAAGTGGCGAGCCCAATCGGGGAGGACGGCGATTGGGAAGAGTTGGCCGGAGAGGAAGAGGAGGGGGATGTAGTAGAGCTCGAAGATGGCTTGGGCCTCTTGAGTGAAGAGGGCGAGCATCGCCATCATGTAGGCGAAATTGAAGCTGACTAGGTGGCCCAACAGCACTGAAAGCCAGAACTCCCAGCCGAGAAATACGTGCGCGTTGCCTAGATAGCTGCGGTACGCAAAGAGGAGCAGCAGAAAGAATGGCAAGAAAAGCGAAGGGCGGATCAACCGCCACGACAGGTTGCGCATGAATGTGGCCTGGTAGTGCGAGATCGGGCGGACGAGCTGGACCGAGAAATCGCCCTCTTTGATCTCGACCGACAGGTCCCACATGATATGGCTGGTCACGAAGCACGAGATCAGCAGCATGCAGAGGTAGTAGAGAACGAAGTCGCTGCTGGTAAACCCGCCGATTGCCCCGCCGGTGGCCTGGTTGGCTTTGGCCCAAACGAGCGGCATGGTGACGGCCACGACGACGTCCGTCATGATCCAAATGAGCCCGCTTGCGCGGTAGGCGATGCCGTCTTGGAAATAGATGCTGAACAGCGCCTGCCATTTGCGTAGCGTCGCTGTCATGGCGCGAGGTTACTCGGGGCTTTGCTGTAAATCGTCCCGATGTCGCGCTTTCGCACTCATCCGGGATCTCGCTGACGCTCGATAAATAGTAAATCGTAAATCGCCGGATTGGATCAGATCGGCTTATCTGCCAGGCGGCTTCGGGATTCCAAGATCCTTGCAGATCTCCCATGCGGTGATCGTGTTTATCTCTTGATGCCTAGGAACGGCCGCCTTTCGCCCGGTCGCAAGATTGCGATAAAAGGTGTGCTTGCCTAGATCTCTGATGACAACGCACCCGTTCGATCTTAAGTGTTTCTCGAGATCGCCACGGTTCACGAGGCTCGGAGGGTAATGGTCTCTCGTACCGTCTCAGCCCCTTCACCGAAATGCTGAGCCTCTTCTTCCAAGATTTCGAGCATCTGAGTCAAGGCGTCCTGTAAGTTCTCTCGAGCTTCCTCGAGGGTCTTGCCTTGCGAATTCACCCCGGGCACCTCGGCAACTCGAGCTGCCCACCAGTCGCCCGATCTGACATAGATCGCCGTAAATTCGCCGGTTGCCATATAAGAATTATGACGGACGATATGAACCCAGGATTCGCGGCCGGCTTGTAAGCTTCACTTCGCAGCGGCTGCGAAGAACCACGAGATCCAGAGGCAGACGTAGCAACTGCTGCCGATGAGACAGGCTTTGCGGACGAACTGGAGGTTCGTCTTGGCGTAGCGGGCGAGAACGTACCACGACAGGAGAAGCGTTCCCCCTTTAACGGCGGCGAACAGCCACTCGCTCCGATCGATGAAGATCCGCATGATCGGATTCATCTCCTGGATCAATCCGCGCTGGTGCAGCACTGCCGTGACGATCAGATCGATAAAGCCGATTGCCAACAGCAAGGCCAGTGCGCGGGTGGGGACGAGTGCGTTCATATTTGTCTGACTCTGCAATCAGTGTGCCCTCGTTCCCATCATCTAGCAAATTTTTTATGACCTTATCCTGCAAATCCCGTGTTTCTGCGGTGCTGCACGCGTAATCGTTGACCATAATCGCCACCGCGAGCGTCTTTCCATCCTTCAGGTGGAGATATCCGGAAAGTGCGGAGACCATCTCCATTGTCCCGGTCTTGCCCTCAAAAGGGATTCCCGCCAGCCGGTTCTTGAGGGTGCCATCCTGGCCCGGATGGGCGAGACATGAGTGCCAAAGCTCCTTCGTCGGTTGGGCGTCCGCCCACAGGAGAAGCTTGGCAAGTGCGCGGGCAGTGATCACGTTGTGCCTTGAGAGGCCGCTTCCGTCGGCAATTCTAAACTCATCTGCGCTCAGCCCAACCGGTGAAGTCAGAAATTCTCCAACCTTCTGTTCCGCTACCGTGTAAGGTCCCCTGTCCTTGCTTGTAACCCCAGCTCCCATCAGCATAAGGTTTTCAGAGATGTTGTTATCGCTGGATGGCAGGTCTTCCTTGAGGATTTCGGAGAGTGCCATTCCGGTCTGGACAAAAGTCGGCACAGTCGTTGGAATCGTGTCTGTGTAGCTGGGATTCTTGCCGAAAATGCTTGCGGCCGCAAAGTCAGGTTTGCCGATTGCGAGGGTGTCCAAACGGACTGTGTCTTTTGACAACGAGCCGGTGACGGTGGCAGCCATGGTTCGGGGGTCGAAGTCGATATTCAGTTCACCCTGACCGCCGGCATAAGTGGCTGTCGCACCGTACGGTGTTGGCTCGTAAACAAGCTTTCCGGCATCCGACCACAGCTCAAAGCTTCCTCGATCAACTGTAAAGGCTGAGACTGGCGCCGCGTATTTATTTCGCAAGTCGTCCTCTTCCCAACCCGGCGGGTAAATCGGTCCATAGGCTTGGTGAATGCGGACGTCGAGGTTTCTGCGGAGGTCAAGCTGTTTTCGGATCTGGATTAACTCGTCGTACGACATGAGAGGGTCACCTGTCGAGTCCACGATGAGAGCGCGACGCTGTTTCCAAAACTTGGTGACCGGCTTGAAGTCAGGCCCTAGCGCCTTCAGAGCGAACGCGCCAGTAACAAGCTTTTGATTGCTCGCGGGGATCATGCGGGTGTCCGCATTCCGAGCATAAAGCTCTTTGCCAGACTCGTCCAAGACGCAGACGCCAATGATCGCGCTTTTGAACTTAGGGTCGTCTAGAATCTGATCGATGTTTTTGGATGCAAGTTGTAGGAGGAGAGCGGCAAGCACGGATTTAGATTGCTCGATTTTTGATTGCCGATTGCTCGATTGGAATCAGGATTCAGGATTCAGGATTCAGGATTCAGGATTCAGGATTCAGGATTCAACTCTGACGAAGCGTGGCGCATCTTGCATCTTGCATCTTGCACCTTGCATCTGATCTCCCCCCAATCGAGCAATCGGCAATCAAAAATCAAGCAATCCCACATCCAGCATCCCGCATCCCGCATCTTGAATCCTGAATCTTGAATCTCCCCCAATCAAGCAATCGGCAATCAAAAATCAAGCAATCCCATTGAGCTTTCGTCGCTGAAAATAGGCTCTTGGAAGTGCTCAGGCTGGTCGGCCTCGATATCGTCCGCCATCGCCGCCGCATAGCTCTGCAATAAACGCTCAGGGTCGATTTCCGATTGCTTTCGCAAAGCATCCACAACCTGGTCCCGCATATCCGGCAGCCACTCCACCACATGGAATAACCCGTGGATCGCGCTTCGTCGTCCAATTTTGCTCGGCGCCTTCAAACACTCAAGGAGGATCGGTCCGCCTTCCCGGTAAGGAATGTGTCCGCCCAAGACAACGCCAGCCTTAAATGCGGTGCGAGCATAGTCGTCCTCCGCATCCCAAATAATTCCTTTGATCCCTTGAACCGCTTTCGCTTCATCGCCCTCACGAGTGCAAAAGCTCGGCAAATCTTCAAACATGTCCAGCACACACCACTGCGCGGACCGCCGGTAAGGATGGGTCCTGTCATTCAAGACTGTGATCAGCGCTGCGGTAAAAAGGCCGCTCCGAGCGTGAGTCTCGATTTCGCGCTGGGCGTCGTTGGCCACATCGCGGTTGACGCAATATAGCAACTTCAAAAGTTCTATCGCCGACAGGTCCCGAACCGCGCCCTTAAACCGCCCTGGTTTCCCCAGCGCCCTCGCCACCACTTGCTGGCGCACAAAAAGCGGCTCCGCGTCAAAGGCCATCTGCTCGAGCATCTCTTCCAACGTGTCGCCGCGCGCCTCCAACCAAATGGCTTCGCAGCGGCCAAAGACGCCGTGGGGGGTTCGGGCCACCTTCACTTGAAACTCTTCGCCGCAGGCGGTAAAGGTGGCGTTGCCCGTCCAATCGGTGGCCAAAACGTGATAGCTGTAGCTGATAGGATGGGGCGGCCAACTAAACTTCTC
>JANYLD010000310.1 GCA_025363835.1 Armatimonadota bacterium | reverse complement strand
CACCCGCATCGTCTTGCGCGAAAGCGTCAGGGCATACACCGCGTCCCCAAGCTCCGAGCGCACAAGCGTCATGTCCGCGGCCTCGATTGCAACATCCGTCCCTGTCCCTATGGCAATGCCGATATCCGCCCTGGCAAGCGCCGGAGCGTCGTTCACGCCGTCGCCTATCATCGCAACTACACGCCCCTCACCTTGGAGACGCGCGACCTCCTTCTCCTTGCCGTCCGGGAGAATGCCTGCGATAAACGCGTCTATCCCTACCGCCGCCGCCACACCCGCCGCCGCCGATTCCGAGTCCCCGGTCAGCATCACAACACGCATCCCCATCGCCTTCATGGAAGCCACGGCGTCACGCGCCCCGGTCTTGATAGTGTCCGCGATTCCGATAATGCCGACCAACTTACCGCCTGCCGCGATATAAACCACCGTCTTGCCGCGTGCCGACAGCCTCAAGGCGGCCTCTTCACCCGCAACGCCGATGTCGATACCGCGCTCGATAAACATCGACTCACGGCCCACCAACACCTCTTCACCGTCTACTATGCCGTATGCGCCAAATCCGGGATAAGACTCAAACCCGCTCGCCTCCATAAGCGGCGCGTCGATCTGGGCCGCGCGCTCGACTATCGCCCGGGCAAGCGGATGCTCAGACAGGTTCTCGACAGACGCGGCCTTGCCGACCAGCCTCTCCTCGCCGATACCAGCAATGTCAATGAGGTCGGTGATCTGCGGCCTGCCCTCGGTGATCGTCCCGGTCTTGTCCAGCACTACGGTATCCACCTTGGCTGCGCGTTCTAATATATCCCCGCCTCGTATGATAACCCCCTTCTCCGCGCCACGCCCCGTTCCCACCATAATGGCGGTAGGAGTCGCAAGCCCAAGGGCGCACGGACAGGCGATGATCAGCACCGCGATGAAGTTCATCATCGCAAACGTAAAGCCCGCCCCAGTGGCATACCAGCCCGCAAACGTCATCAGCGCCAAGGCAATGACCACCGGCACAAACACGCCCGCAACCCTGTCCGCCAGCCTCTGAATCGGTGCCTTGGCCCCCTGCGCGTCCTCTACCAGCCGTATGATACCCGCAAGCATCGTATCCTTGCCGACGTTCGTCGCGGAAAACGTAAAGCTGCCGGTCTGGTTGATAGTCCCGCCGATGACGGTATCGTCCGTCTTCTTCTCGACCGGAATACTCTCGCCGGTCAGCATAGACTCATCCACGCTGGAATAACCCGACACAATCAGCCCGTCCACCGGTATCTTCTCGCCCGGACGGACGATTATCCTGTCGCCCACCTCAACGTCCTCAGCCGCGATCTCCGTCTCGATACCTGCGTCTGTTATGATACGCGCAATCTTAGGACGCAGCCTGACCAGTCGCTTGATAGCTTCAGACGCCCTGCCCTTGGACCTCGCCTCCAGAAACCGCCCGACCAGTATCAGCGTGATGATCATCGTGGATGTGTCAAAATACAGGCTCATTCCCATATCCATGCCAGGCATCGAGTTTCCTGCCACCACCACCGCAAGGCTGTAGAAATACGCGGCAGACGTACCGGTAGCAATCAGCACGTCCATGTTCGCGCTGCCATGAGACAGCGTCTTCCACGCCCCATCATAAAACCGCCATCCCGCCCAGAACTGAACCGGCGTAGCAAGCGCCAGCAGTATCAGGTTCAGCGTCAGTCCCTGAAACGGCGACTTTATTATCCCATGAAACGACAGCAGCATGATAAGCCCGCCAACCACCGCGCTAACGATAAGCTTCAACCGCAACGCAGACAGCTCTTTGGCGTGGTCAACATCCGTCGTCTCAAGCGTGGTCTTTGCCTCGTCGATGACGGTATACCCGGTCTTGACGACTATCGCCTTCAGCTCGTCTGAAGTTATCGTAGCCGGGTCAAACACCACTCGCGCCTTCTCAGCCGCATAATTGACGTTTGCGGACAGCACGCCAGGCTTCTTCTTCAAGGCGCGCTCGACCGCGGCAGAACACGCCCCGCAGCTCATACCGCCGATTTTAATCGAGCAGCTTGCGGCCTCTATCTTTTCAGTTGGCTTTGGTTCCTGTTCCATTTTGTTTATCCTTATACTTGGTTCTCTCTCGTTTTGTGTGGGCAAGAAATACTTATAATATCAGGTAATGATTTTAAAGGCTTATCTTTTTATATAAACGTCATTCCAGCGAAGGCTGGAATCCATACATTAGAGCCTCTTGCAAAA
>JANYLD010000274.1 GCA_025363835.1 Armatimonadota bacterium | reverse complement strand
AGGCTGCGCCTGACCCAGCCCAAAACAAGCCAATGCAGCAATCAAGCAAACCCAAATAACTCTCATCAAATCCCCTCAATGAACCGGACGACCCAAATAAGCAATACCGTTCAAAATCTTTCCCGCTCTGGGAACGGTTTTCAACATGAGAATGTTGGAATTACCGAGCACGAAAATCCAAGGGCAAACCGGAATTTCGAATTCAAGATCAACTCGAATCAAAGCAAGACAAACCTCTAAGTTAAGGACAAAGCGTTCGCAGGGCTCGGCAGCAATGCCGGGCCCTTCCGCTTTACCGGCCTAGTCCTTTACGACCTTGCTTTCATGCACCGCGGCCTGAGGCTTGACCGCCAAGTCGTCGAGTCGGAAGATTACATAGTTCTTGCTCTCGATCTTCGTCAGCTTGGACTTATCCTCAGAGACCTCATAGCTCGTCTTCCCATCGCGGACATTCACAAAGTTCATCGCTTCAGCCCAGGTGGGCGCTTTGCTTGGCATTCGCTCGTGCTGCGTCACGGGTTCCATCACGTAACTCCGCAGCAGCTTCGGCCAATACTTGCGAAACATGAGGTTGCTGCTGAAACGGTCGACCCAGACCAGCTTCCCATTCACTGCCACCGCTACTCCGGTGGCCCTATCGCTGGAAAATCTCGAATCGATCCCGGCGACGTACTCTTCCACTTGCCGGGAGATGTCCTTATCCGCGGCGACATCGCGGTAGGCGCTCGAGGGACTCGCCATTTTCGCTGCCCCTCCCATTCCCGCCACGCCGTTCCAGACCGCCTGTTGGCTGTTGGCGTAAATCGCAGACTTCCGAATGTTGGGGGCCACGAGCGCGGCCGAGGCAGGCGCTGCCTTGAACTGAGGGCTCCCGGTCCATCGGCCATGCTCGACGCAGTAAACGCCCAAGTCGACGGGCTTCTTGGTCGGAGGGATGATCGCATCCTTTCCGATTATCCGGTCCTGCTGGCCGCCGCGTACCATCTCGCCGCTGATCAAGATCAAACGCTTGCCGCTCTTGTTGGTCAGCCAAAGAGTATTTACACTGGCGCCGCCCTGTTGGTAATCCTCCTGAGCCGGTAGCGGGCCATCGCCCTCCCGAGGCAAGCGGTTTGGCACGTGAGGCCGAAGCATCGGCGTCGCAGCCCCACGCTCAGATACCGTCACCGTGCCGGTCTTAAGCCCCTCATCCAAAGTGATGTAATCGGAATCCCGAACATTGCCGAGCGGCTCGAAGATGGGATAGACGGCGAGGTTCTCGTACTGAGCAATGGGAGTTTCAGTCTTTCGCGCTCCTTGCACTCCCAAAGCGGCCAGAAGAATAAAAAGAAATTTCATGGCGTTCACCTTTGTGCAGTGCCACTAACTGCCACATTGGTTCAACGAGCCGGTGGACGTGCCGTTACAAATGCGGGTGAATGTCCCCTGCTCCTCGGCGCGATAAGCTTTACGAAGCTAAGATTTGCCGGAAATGGCTCGTCCGCCCCGTCTTCCCGTTCTTCACCTTGTAATCCACAGCCTCCGGCAAGCCGGACGACAGATCCACCACCATCTTCATGGGCCCGACCTGCTCGTCAGCCTGATCGAGGAACATGATGTTGGTCACATCAAAATCCGCAACCTGCCGGCCCTTCACCTGACGAACCCCGGTAAACGTGAAGTGCCCGGACGTACACCCACCGGTCGCCGTCGTCGATCCATCCCAAGAATCGCCTGGCTTAACAGGTCCTTTCTGGAAGAAGGCCAAGTAAATGCCCGCCTCCATCAGGAACGGGATCACATCACGCTTCGCAGACTTCGCTTCGTAGTTGGTCTCCATGCCAGTCCGTCTGGAGAGCGTGGTCCAAGGCAGCTTCGCCACCTGCCCGCCCCAAGCCTTGTTTAAATCCGCCGTCCGGTCCTTTCCATTGATCTTCAACCCCGTCGCCCGGCAGTCCATGTCGATCACGTCGGGCTGATTCGTGGAAATCGTGTAAGAAGAATCAAACTCCCCCGTCTCTTTCGGCTTATCCCGCTCGATCAACAACCTGTACCGAATGATCTGGCCGCTTTTTAGGTTGAGGCGCATCAGATAACCGCTCGGGTCCCCTGCGACCGCAAAGGCGGACAGCATCAACAAGGTAAGCGCGGTAACGGAGACGCAGCGAATTTGCACGAAAATCAGTACCTCTCTTAAGCTCCGCCAGGTTCCCGAGCCAAAAGGCCAAGCCAGGACCCGTCGATATGCTTTCACGAACGAAGGCAAGGAGCCTTAACCTAGGGAACGAACTGAAGCCCGCCAGCCGGTCCGTGCCAATGAGCCGAAGGACTGTCCACACATCCCAATGGGTCTTGAAGACGAATGGCCGTTGGTTTCCTCCAAACCGCATGTCCGTCCACGAGAGCGTAGTCGGATCCACCCTGATGCCGTTCAGCGCCATAGGGCGGGTCCGCTTCATAGATGTTCGTGTAGATCGACCTTGCATATTCGTAAATATCGGGCGCATAAATGTAAGCGACCATGAGTTCACCATGCCCAGCCTTTAGGTGATTGCTGGTCGCCTCTGTCAACAGGACCGTCGAAGATGGATCCTTTATCCCCGAGGTGGCGCGCTCAAGGCAGCCATTCATCGAATATCCGTAGTGTGGCCATTCCGATTCTCCTTTCGCTTTGTAGATTGGACAGCGGCTAAGCGACCCGCCGGAGTAAGCGGAAATGGTTCCATACCAATATTCAGCGGTGTTGTCATGGCCAAAATTCATCAGGCCGTCGTAGTCCCCCGCGTAAAGTTCGATCCCCTTTGAGACCTGCATCTCGTTTGAAAGGCAGGTCGTTGATGCAGATCGCGATCTGGCGCCTAATAGAACGGGCGTTAGAATGGCCGCTAAAACAGCACTGATGGCACCACGGCCATCAGTTCTATCAGTGACAACCCGCTCTGGGACGTAAAGGATCGCGGCGTCGCCACGTAAATACTCTACGACAAAGAAATTGAACTTGCAATCCCGTGCTTTGCAAAGTGTTGCTAGCGCCCCTATCCGGCGTTGTGAACCCGTTGTGCTCGTTGTGTCGTTGTGGTTGTTCCAATGGTGCCGCACTTATCCAGCTACCAATCGTGTCTCCGCTGAATAGAAACCTGGCAGCCAACAACAGGAACCCTCAGGACAGGCGAGAAGACAAAGCCACCAAAACAAGCAAACTTCCTATCCAGGGCTCGTTAACGTAAACTGAGAACATGAATCCGTCCCTCCAGAACTGGCTGACCACCTCCATTGAGGCACTCAAAGAGCAGAACCTCTATAAGGTGCCCAAGATTCTGGAGTCGCCCGCAGGCGGGAGGGTGCGGATGAATGGGAAAGAGGTGGTCAACCTTTCCAGCAACAACTACCTCGGCCTCGCCAACCACCCCAAAGTCCGCCAAGCCGCCCTCGACTCCATTGAGAAGTGGGGCGTCGGCGCGGGCGCAGTGCGCTGGATCGGCGGCACGATGAGCATTCACCAAGAGCTTGAAGAGCGTCTCGCCAAGTTCAAGAATGTAGAGTCCGTTCTCGTCTTCACCAGCGGCTTCACCGCCAACGCCGGCTGCATCCCCGCCGTCCTGACCGACAAAGACGTCGTCATCTCCGACGAGCTCAACCACGCCTCCATCATTGATGGCGTCCGCCTCTCCACCGCCAAATACAAGAAGTCGGAAGGCTACGTGTACCCGCATAAAGACATGGAGGCTCTTGAGAAGATCCTCCAGAACACCCAGAGCTTTGAGAAGCGCATGATCATCACCGACGGCGTCTTCTCCATGGACGGAGACATCGCCCCGCTCCCCACCATCGTCGAGCTGGCCGAGAAGTACAACGCCTTCGTCATGATCGACGACGCCCACGCCAGCGGAGTCCTCGGCAAGAACGGCGCCGGCACCACCTCCCACTTCAACCTTTACGGCCGCGTCGACATCCAACTCGGCACCCTCTCCAAAGCCCTCGGAGTGGTCGGCGGCTATATTGCAGGCTCCGCCGCCCTTAAAGACTGGCTCGTCAACCGAGGCCGCCCCTACCTTTTCAGCACCGCCCACCCCCCCATGGTCGCCGCCACCCTCATCGCCGCCCTCGACGTCATGGAGAACGACCCCGAGCCGATGCGCAAGCTCTGGGACAACACGCGATGGTGGAAAGAGCACCTTCAGGAAGCCGGCTTCGACACCATGGGCAGCGAAACCCCCATCACCCCCATCTACATCGGAGACGAAGCGGCGAGCCAAGCGACCGAGCGGGCCCTTTGGGACGAAGGCGTCTACGCCCTCTCCATCTCCTACCCCACCGTCGCCAGAGGCAAAGCCCGAATCCGAACCATGCCCAGCGCGGCGCATTCGTTGGAGGATTTGGAGTTTGCGTTGAACGCATTTAAGAAGGTTAGAGACCGAATGCCGGCGTTAGCAGGGGCGCGATAAGGAAGAACAGGCAAATTTGTAATTACCACCCGTAGCCGCATCTTTATGTTGCGAAGAAATCCCAAACCACCGGAGCCCAACAACATGCGGGAAAATGGTAAAAACCACCCGTAGCCGCGTCTTTATGTCGCGAAGAAATTACCAACGGCGCGAGGACCCATGGCGATACGCGAAAAGAAACACCGCCTCCCGGAAGAATCTTATTGGGGCCAAGTCACCGTTTCGTTCGACGCCGTAATGATGAATCGAAGACGGTTCTTCCTCTCCGAGGACCGGGTCAAAC
>JANYLD010000199.1 GCA_025363835.1 Armatimonadota bacterium | reverse complement strand
CAAAGAAGTCCACGTCCGCATCACCGCCCCGCCCATCAAGTTCCCTTGCTTCTACGGCATCGACATGGCCAGCAAAGGCGAGCTTGCTGCCGCCGTCATGACTGTCGAAGAGCTCCGCGCCTACGTTGGCGCAAGCTCCCTCGGCTACCTCTCGATTGCGGGAGCCGTAAAAGCGGTCGGCAAGAGTGAGGATCAGTTCTGTCTCGCCTGCTTCAGCGGCGAGTATCCAATCCCGGTCCCTGCCGACCTCAAAAAGCACGCTTTCGACGATCCGCCCGAAGTGGGCGAGCTTGCCGCGATCTCCGGCGGCCAGTATCTGTTGCCCGTGAAGTGAAGGGTCGTAAATCGTAAATCGTAAATGGTAAATCGCTCGGAGATCAGTTATCGATTTAACAGCGAGGTTCAAGGGAACGGATTCGGAGGCGGTGAAGATGAAATATGAGGTGATCATCTTCTGGAGTGAAGAAGACGAGGCCTATGTGGCCGAGATCCCCGAACTGCCAGGTTGTATGGCTCATGGGGCCAAACTATGGGGAAGCGCTGGCTCAAGCAGAAAGCGCTGGTGAACTGTGGCTTGCGACCGCACAGGAGCGGGGGAGAGAGATTCCAAAGCCACTAGGAAGGCTTCGCTACGCTTAATGGGCACCGACGTCTAAAATTTCCCCATGCGCCGGACTGTCATCGTTCTCCCCAACCTCTTCGGCCCGGACCCGGACAACTCGCCGCTGCTCCAGAAGCTGCCGTCTCTTGCCACCCTCGCAGAGCTCGGAGAAGTCAAACGTCTCCGCCCGTTGCCCGAGATCGAGACGCCAGAGGCAGTCTGGCTAGGAATGCGGCCAGACGAGGGCCAACTAAGACAAGGCCCGCTCACCGTCTCAGCCCTCGGCGCGGACCCGCCGGATCGCTCTACCCACTTTCATGTTTCGTTGATGGGGTTTGCTGACGGCAACGCGCGGCAGGTCCCCCAGGTCGTCCCCGAAGAGGAATTGCGCCTGATTCTCGATAAGGCGCAAAAGCTCAATTCAAAGTCGCTGACCTTCCTTCCCGGCGAGAACCTCGATCACGGCCTCGTTTGGGAAGGTCTCGGCGACATGTCCACCACGGCGGCGACAGAGATCGCGGGTAAAGGCATCAAAAGCAACCTTCCCGAGGGCGACGCTGACCGAGAGCTGAGACGATTTATCGACGATTCGATCAACCTTCTCACCGAGCTGGAGTTCAACCACAGAAGAGCCGATGAGCAACTCCCGCCCCTCAACATGCTCTGGCCCTGGGGGCACGGTGTCCGACGAGCGGTCCCGAATCTTCTCTTCAAACGTGGTGAGCGGGCGCAGGTGGAAAGCAACTCTCTCCGCATGGCCGGCCTCACTCGTCTCGTCGGCTATCGGCACGGCGACCGCCACGCTTTGGGCCGGGGCACGGCAACGCGTCTGGAGCACTTGGCCGAAGTCGCGCTGGAAAACGACTTAACCATCCTCCTCATCGATGCACCCGGAGAACTGCGAGCCGCAGGTCTGCTGGAAGAACTGCACTGGTTCTTGCGCGAGATGGATGCTCGGCTCTTAAAGCCAGTGCTGGACGAGGCGCTGAGAGGCCACTCCAAGCTCGCCCTAATCGGCACAGGACCAAGCGGAGGGCTGGCGACAGACTTCATGGGCGGCGTCGAGCACTCAAATATCTATCCGTTCGATGAGCGATCTCTAGAAGAAAAGTCCCTTCCGGTCATAGACGTCTGGGTCACTATCGCGGAAGCCCTCAGACTGGTTGGCCAAGACTGAAAGCAGGAGCGCGGGATTTATCCTGCAACCCGGTCCGCAGACTTCAGTCTGGCCCCTTCGCCGTCAAAAAAGGGGCAGGCTAAAGGCCTGCGGACCGGGTTGCAGGATGAATCCCGCGCTCCTTTTGCATCCTCCGCTCGTCCCACAACGTAATATCGCAACGTGAGCTTTGCCCTCCTTGCCGCGTTAGTCCTTGGCACAACGCGCCAGTTCCAAAGCGCGGCCGCCAGGGTCCAACAACTCGAGGCCATCGCCCGCGCTAATCCCGATGCAGCAAACTGGAGAGCCCTCTCCGACGCCTACGTGGCCTCCGGCCAGTACGCCAAAGCCTCCCAAGCCTTTGCCAAAGCTTCCGCACTTTACGCCAAATTCGGTGATCTCAACGCGGCCAAGGTCTTGGAGATCCAGGCTCAGCGCTACGAGACCCAGATCGGCATGTTTTACGACAAAGTGCCGGACTACTACGGCCTGCAAAGAAACTACACGAGAGCCCGGTATGAGCCTGTTTACGGCTGTTATCTGGGAGCCTTCATCGACCGGGAAGACGGCGTTAAAGAGGAGTTCCATGACAACGACCAACTCTTCAAAGACCCCGGCGGATTCAACCAGGCGGTAGGGAAGAACCAAGCCATCTATTTCACCTATCTCCGCTACGGGCGCCCGTTCCCAAAGGGCTGGGCACGCCGATTAGAGAAGGTGGGCGCAGCGGCGGAAATCGTCTGGGAGCCAGACTCGCTCGACGACGTCGAGAACAACAGCTACCTTCAACGCTTTGCGGACGACTGCCTCCGCAGCGGCATCCCCATCTTTCTCCGCTTCGCCGGAGAAATGAACGGCTCCTGGGTGCCTTACGGCAAGAATCCGGCCCAATACGTGCAGAAATTCCGACTCGTCTCCAACGTTGTACACAACTACGCGCCGAATGTGGCGATGGTTTGGTGTCCTAACGAGATTCCCGAAGACACGATCCCCTCCTACTTTCCCGGTGACGACGCAGTGGATTGGGTGGGCGTCAACTTCTATGCGGTCACCTTCAACGATGCCGATCGCGCCCGCGGGGCCGAGTGGATGAACCCCGCCGATAGCCTCGCCTACATCTACCACCGCTACTCCGCAAAGCACCCGATCATGATCGGCGAGTGGGCCGCAACCCACCAGTCCGTGGTGGACAACCTGCCCCGACCCGACTTTGCCGCCACAAAGATCGCCCAGCTCTATTCCGCCCTTCCGCGAATATATCCGAGGGTGAAAGCAGTGAGCTGGCTCAGCATGAACACGATCAAATACGCCAACCCCGGCCGTCAACTCAACGACTACTCTCTCCTGGATGCCCCACGCGTGGCCGCAGCCTATTCAAGAGCCATCTCATCGCCTTACTTCCTCACCGCCGTCCCAGACTCCATCGCCCTCTGCGCCCCCGTCCAAATCGCTCCCTTATCTCAAGGGGCCAAGCTGAAAGGAAAGGTCCACCTAAGCGCCTTCGTAAAAACCTACGACCAACATCCCACTGTCCAGTGGATTATCGCCGGCAAACCCACTCTGTCCACCAATGTCCCAGGTTCATATGACATGGACCTGGACACAACCCACTACTCAGGAAACCTTACGATCCAAGTCGTGGTGAAAGATTCTCAGGGACAGGTTGCGGGCTCAGCTTCCACCACAGTCGCTGTGCCGGAATAGACACCTCCATACCGGAGACGCAAGGTATCCTCCCTAAAACCCCAGGGCTGAAATGGAGCCCTTGTGGCTGCCTGATTTGAACAGATATTTGATCCTAAGCGACGGCGCGGTGTACGAGGGCAGAGCCCTCGGCGCATCGGGAGAGACGGTCGGCGAGGTCGTCTTCAATACCGGCATGACGGGCTACCAGGAGATTCTAAGCGACCCTAGCTACGCGGGCCAGATCGTCCTCCTCACATATCCCCTTATCGGCAACTACGGGATCAACGACGACGACTTCGAGTCGGACCGCCTCCAGCCCGCCGGCTTCATTGTTCGCCACGCCGAAGAGCACCCCTCCAACTGGCGATCCACCAAGAACCTCGATCAACTGCTGAAAGAGCGCAACATGGTCGCGATCCAGGGCCTTGACACACGGGCGATTACGAAGCGGATAAGGTCCGGCGGCGTCACCATGGGCGTGATCGCCGACGATCTCCAAAAGGGCAAAGACCTTCTCGAACACTCCAAGAGCTACGACGACACCGACTTAGTCTACAGCGTCTCCACCAAAGTGCCCTACAAATGGGGCCCATCTGGCAAAGAGTCGGTGGAAACGCCAGACGATGACCAGCGGCTGAGAATGGTCGTCATCGATTGCGGCCTCAAGTTCAACATCCTCCGCCGCTTCTGGCGAGCCGGCTGCCGCCCCATCGTCCTCCCCGCAACGGCAACCGCGGAAGAAGTCTTGGCCTGGAAACCCGATGGCATTCTCCTCTCCCCCGGCCCCGGCGATCCGGCCCGCCTCGGTCCCGTCATCCAAACCGTTAAAGATCTTCTAGGCAAGAAACCACTCTTCGGAATCTGCCTGGGCAACCAACTCCTCTGCCATGCCGTCGGAGGCGAGACCTTCAAGCTGAAATTCGGCCACCGAGGCGCCAACCACCCGGTCAAAGACCTCCTATCGGGCAAAGTGACGATCACCAGCCAAAATCATGGCTACGCAGTCAATCCGGATTCCCTAAAGGGCACCGGCGCGGAAGTCACCCAGCTCAATTTAAACGACGGCACGGTGGAAGGCATCCGCCTTCCGGACCTCGCCGCCAGCTCGATCCAATACCACCCAGAAGCAGCCCCTGGCCCATGGGACTCGCGTCCGTATTTCCCTGAGTTCGTGGAGCAGATGAGGAAGTGGCAGACGAAGTCTTAGCGACGATCAAGGTACCAAGAACCCTTCTTTGCGCTGGCGGTGCAATTGCTCGATCCAATAGAAAAATCCCAACGGGATTTCGTTGCCCAGCCTAGGGTGCGACTCCCGGAGCAACCCTGGGTAAACCATCAATCTGGATTACAACCGTGAAGGGGTTGCGTGACTCCGATAGAATCTTTGACCTTCGTAGCCCCGACAGGAGAACGCAACCCCGTTGGGGGTTGCACCTCGCGATGACGAACCCAAGGTTGCTCCGGGACTCGCACCTTGGGCTGGTCAACGCAATCCCGTTGGGATTAATGGGGCGCCGTCAGCGAGATCCCGGATGAGATCTGGCATAGCCGCAACGAAATCTTCCCCCACGTGTGGGGGAAGTACCCGAAGGGGGATGGGGGCGAACACTACGAACGACGAATACCGAAGCGAAACCCTCCAAAATGAATTCATGCCCGACGAGCCAAAGTATTTCATCGCCATGTTCACGCCATCTCGCGACACCTTTCCCGGGGATGCAACTCCAGAAGAGATCGCCAAAGTCATGGAGCATTTCGAAGAGTTGAAGGTCGACCACGCGGCCGGAAATCTCATCCTTGCAGGCCGGACACAAGACTTCAACCCAGTCGGAATCTGCGTCTTTAAGGCGCATAGCCAACAAGCGGCCGAAGCCAGAATGGCCGAAGACGCCGCTATCAAAGCCAACGTCTTCAAACTCCACTGGGTCCGTCCCTACAGCATCGCGTTGCTGGGCGCTCAGTAGCCGTAGATGTTGCCGTTGCAGATTCCATGGCCTCAGTCAATTTGGAATGCGAGGTCGCCTTATGCCAATTTATCAACCGTCGGATCTGAATTCGGATTCTCCAGCGATGGAAGTTCAAGTCCATCGGGAAACAACATTTCCAGCACCTGACTCAAATTCATCTGTGCACCATTTTGATAGCCGTCGTTGTAGTTCTCATCTCCGAGGATGTCCTTAACCCTCTTTGACCAGCGGCCGTAGACTTCTCGGTCGGCCACGTCGCGAACGGCTTTCGCCTTTTGCAGCAACGCATCGGCGAAACCCAATACCATCGCCGCTTCCACGTTCCGATTAGCGGCAGTGAGTTCCAGACAGCAACTTGGAATCGCGCCCGCCAGATCCCAATTGTTTGCGACTTTGGCAAAAGCGCTGATGCTTTGACGGGTGAGGACGACGGCCGACTCAAGATCCCCTTGTTTCTCCGCCACATAGCCGAGCCCAATGAGTGCTGCGCCGACGCCGCGTAAGTCCCTACCTTTCGTTCGCAGGGTCAAGCATTCTCTAAAATGCTTCTCCGCTTCTTCCAATCTTCCGTGGACGAAATCCCCATTTCCCATGTGTATGTGAATAAAGGCCGCGTTGGTCCAATCTTTGATTCGGCCATAGACAAGGAGAGCTTCTTCCGCCAAAGGCCGCGCATCATCATCTCGGTTTACGGTGACGAGTTCCAGCGTCAAGTTTCGAAGCGCGTTGCCTAGGAGGACGTCTTCTCCCGATTCGCGTGCGAACCGCAACGCTTCCTCGGATTTTGCTAAATCGATCTTGCCTGTAAAAAATCGTGAGAGGCTTGCAAGGAGAGCCAACCTTGCGCTTGTGGCGGCGGACCAATCGGTCCGAGTTTCCACAAGTTGATCAATCCAACGGTCAGACTCGACATACATCGTTCGAAGGACCCAGTAATCGTTTAGGCAGACGGCGATGAGAAGAGCATCGCTCCACCGCCCGCTTGTCGCCAACGCCCACTCCATCGCCAGCCGGATGTTGTCGTATTCCGCGTCCAGCCGAGCAAGCCACTCAAGCTGGTCGGGACCTCGGAGGTTGCCATGAGACCTTCGCATAAGGTCGAGAAAATGATCGAGATGCTTTTCTCTCAGCTTTTCGAATTCTCCGGCATTGACGGTGTGCTCGGCCGAATACTGCCGGACCGTCTCCAGCAAGTGATAACGCCCGCTGGCCTCATCCAAACTCACGAGCGAGCGATCAACGAGACGAGTCAAGGTGTCCAGAGTTTCAAATGCTTCGATCACTTGCGACGCTGATTGTACGTGAGGAAGCGGGTCGACAGCCATTCAGTGGACGATCTCTAGGTAAGGCTGGGCACCCCAAGTAAAGATAAATTGTCCGTGCTCGAATCGGACACGGTTGTTGGACTGGTTTGCGATGATCGTCAACGCCTGACTCAGGGATTTCTCACCGAGATCTGCGGTAATTCTGGCCTTGTCGTTCGGATTGATCTTGTAGCGGTAGGGAATTATCGTGCAGATTGTGGCAAGCACGTCTTGGATGCTGACATCCTTGAAAGCAAGGTTCCTTCTAAGCACGATCTTGTCAAATTCTGCAGGCACCGTCACGCGAGGCATGTAAACACGCTCGGCGAACCCTGTTTGACCGAGGAGCGGGTCTGGCTGCTTCATTATCTGGAAGACACCTGAGTTGATGCCGTACCAGCCGTGAGCCTGAGCCACCACCTGGGAAAGCACATCTTCGAATGGTCCTTCAAAATGGCCGGTGATCGGGCCTTGGACTTCGGGCGCTATAGAGTAGTTATAGTTCACCTGGCGAAACATGGCCCGTAGCGCGTCCCTGACGTCAGTCTTGCTAAAGTCAAAGACATAGTGCCGTGTGGAGTTGGCCACATGGAAGCTGCCTTTTTCTAGAAAAACCTCAAAGTTGGCTCGATCAGCCACAGCGCTCGCCGCCGACAATGATGAAGGAAAGTCTCCGTGTATCGTGACGAGGCCGTTCCCATCCGGATCCAAGGAAAGGTTGGTTCCCAAACTGTCCCTCAAGAGCACGTCAAGCGCTCCTCTCGCAGGCGTCCCATCTAAGCTCAGGGAATAGTCGCGATCGTGAGCTGCCAAGTACATGTTTGCGTCTGGCCCATCGGACAAACGGGGGAGGATCACGTATATCTCATCCTCGACACGGTAAGTAGCATTGACCTGCTTGCAGAAAGCCTGAAGAGCCAGTTCAAGAGAGTATCCGCTGTAGTCCCCCGATACGAGCCCGTGGACGCCAGGGAAGATGATCACTGGACCCCGACCTTTGAAAAGAAGCTGAATAGCGGTTCGAACGGGGACGTCGACAACCGTCGTCAACTCCTGAACCTGCAATGAGTCCATCTGAGCCGAATTCCAGGTTTGAGCATGTACTGGGAACACGAAGTACACGCCGTTCACGACCTCGAAAGTCGAATTGACTTGCGCAAGGATTTTCGTCAGAACTTCATCTCGAAGCAGCCGATGATAGCTGGCCATAACGTCTCCCGACACGCCAAGGGCGACAACAAAGGAGGCGTAATCCCTGAAGAGAAAGGGAAGAATCTCGCGGACGTCGGCTTTGTCGAACTCCGCATTAATCGGCAGACCGCCTTTGTCGACGATGTTGTATTGGCCGAATGCTACGCCTGCGCCTAGCAGGCAGAGCCCGAGCAAGAGGAATCTAAGCGCATTTCTCAAACGATTTCTCCAAGAACATTGCAATATCAGCAGTCCGACGCGCGGGAAGGCAGCCCGTGCTGTCAAAATGAAATCTTAGAATGTCCTCCTCCCTCATCGGTATCAAGAAAGCCGGTGATTTCCAGTTCCCCAACCACAACCGGTCTGGCTCAACTCCATCCGTCTCAAGGCTAAAGGCTCAACGCTCAACGCTC
>JANYLD010000174.1 GCA_025363835.1 Armatimonadota bacterium | reverse complement strand
GGCCTGGTCGTTGTTGCGCTTTCCACTCCGTGAGCCGAGCAACCCGTGGCAAGCCTCTCCCCTCAAGGCTGTAACGCCGTAACGCCGTAAAGCCGCAAAGCCGTAACGCCGCAACATCGCAATTTCCCCATCGCCTAACGGATTCCTGTTGATATACTGAAGATAGCTCCATGCCGCGTGCACAACGTCGTTGGGACGTCATCGAGATTCATGCCGAGCGCGGTTTAACATACGCGTTTTTCGCAATCTGCTGCTTTGCCCTGTCCGCCTTCATCTTCAAGTTCAGGGGCGAGGGCTCTCTCATTCCGTTCGCGACCCTCGTCATCGTCATCGGAGTCGGATTTCTAGGTTGGGCGATTTACAAAGCAATTGAGATCAAGAAGACGATGCGCCACGGCGTCATCTGCCCCCTGTGCGATTTTGAAAACGAACTGATCTCTGCGCCTACCGGCGACTTTGTCTGCTCAAACTGCCAGCGCATGGTTCCTATTGAGAACGGCACGCCCATCGACGTGGCCCAGGTCAAGTGCGGATACTGCGGAGAACTGAACTACTTCAGTGAGAAAACCGAGTTTCTGATTTGCGAAGTATGCAACCACCAGATTCCAATCGACACGGAAGCAAGCCGGAAGTCCACAGGGAAGAAAGTGGCGCAAAGCTTCATTGTCACGTCCGATGACAACGTCTACGAATTTATTCTCGTCGCTCACGGGCACAAGACCGAAGAGCTGATCGACGTTCTCCAGCACATGCTGGCCCTTAACCGCAACCAGGTGAAGCAGATGCTGAACGAGTTGCCCGTAACCCTGTTGACGGGTATCACGCGCCGCAAAGCCGAGATGCTTCAAGCTCAACTAGCAATGCACGAGGCCGCCACCGAGTTTCGGCCCATGACGCAGTCCAGGGCATGAAGTTTGAGTATCGAGTGTTGAGTGTCAAGTCTCGAGACAGATTAGGCGCGTAAGCCGGGGCAGCCTCAATCTCACACTCAAACCTCAATAATCGCCGCTACCGTATAATCGAAGCAGATTCCATCCCCACCCAAGAGGTGCACCCCTTGTCAGATCGAGTTCTAGTTTTCGACACGACTCTCCGAGACGGAGAGCAAAGTCCCGGCGTTCGCCTATCGGTGGCCGAAAAGCTTGAAGTTGGCCACCAGCTTGTCAAGCTCGGCGTCGACATAATTGAAGCTGGATTCCCCATCAGCTCGCCCGGAGACTTCGAGTCAGTCAACACCTTGGCCAAGAACCTAAAAGGCGTGACCATATGCGGCTTGACACGTGCTCGCGAGAAAGATATCGACGTTGCCGCCGAAGCACTTAAGCCAGCAGAGCGGGGACGGATTCATACGGGACTTGGCGTCTCCGAGAACCACCTCCAACACAAGCTGAGAATGAGCAAGGACGAGGCACTTGAAACCGGAGTCAAGGCCGTTAAGCACGCCAAAAAGTACACCGATGACATCGAATACTTCATGGAGGACTCGGGCCGAGCAGACCCCGAATATGTTTTCCGCGTTGTTGAAGCAGTTATCGCAGCGGGAGCGACCACGATTAACGTTCCCGATACAACCGGATATGCAACGCCGGCCGAATACGAGAACCTGATACGAAACATCATCCACAACGTCCCGAATAGCGACAAGGCAGTATTTTCCTGCCACTGCCACGATGACTTGGGCATGGCGACGGCTAACACACTTGGTGGTGTTTTGGGCGGAGCGAGGCAGGTCGAGGTGACGATAAACGGCATCGGAGAGCGCGCAGGCAATACCAGCCTGGAAGAGGTCGTCATGGCTCTACGGATTCGAAACGACTTCTACAAAGTCGACACCAACATTGACGCCCATGACTTGCTGCGGATTTCGCGCATGGTTTCAAGGCTGACCGGCATGGTGGTTCAGCGGAATAAAGCGGTTGTTGGTGCGAACGCCTATGCTCACTCTAGCGGGATTCACCAGGACGGCGTCTTGAAGGAACGATCCACCTATGAGATCATCGACCCGCTCATGGTCGGTGCGGAGAAAAGCGAGATTATCCTTACCGCGCGTTCTGGACGCCACGGCTTGAAGCACCGCCTGGCCGAGATGGGATTCAATTTCCCCGAGGGCCGCTTTGAGCAGATCTATGAGGACTTCCTGAAGGTGGCGGACACGAAGAAGGAAGTGGACGAGGATGATCTGCGGTTGCTTGTGACCCACTAGGGGCGTAAATCGTAAATGGTAAATCGTAAATCGCTGGATTCCGGATTCGGTTCTCAGCGCCATTTACCATTTACCATTGGTGAAAATATACTTGACGCAGCAACCATGGTAGCATCCGGACTCGCACCACGCTCTTGCATTGAGGATAGCGAATTCCTTGAGTGCTATTGGTTATCGGTGCCCGTTGATGGTACCGACATGGAAAGATACAACCCTTCATTTTTCTTCTTGTTAGGGCGACAAGTCGGGCCGCTGAATGAACTTTCGTCTGAGGCGCTCGATGCTTGGTTTCAGACAGGGCAACCTAATTCAGCGATCTTCTACCTCAACCATTTCTTGAATCGAAGAGACGATCTGATCTTTTCGAAGGGCTGCCGCTTTTCCGCGCAACACCTCATCGACAGGATCGTGGAGGTAAAGAATTGTGACACCGACGATGAGGGTGAGCTTAGGGCTCGATACAAAGTGCTTCGGGAAGACGCCGATTCCTTTCTAAAGAGATTCGACGGAGACTGCAAGTCGTTGGACTTGTTCCGCATCCCGCAGGTCCAGGCGTATATGACGACGACCCTACTGGAATCTGGCGAACGCCTGATTCCTGCACCGTGGGACGAGAAATTGCTCACTTACGGTGGAGCCGCAGCGGATACCCAGAATGCTGCTAAATGCCTCGTTCTGAAGCTTTGGACAGCGGCCGGATTCCATATTGCGCGGGCTACGGAAGCATTGATCCAAGAATATTACAGAAGCTTCAATGGCGGAGAATTGCCAGTAAAGGGTGCTCAAAAGACTTGGGTTTCGTTAGTGCGAACAATGCTGGATCAAGAACAGGGAGACGCTAAGCTTCTCGCTGATGCAAAGATCGTAGGCGAGACGTATAGGAACCCGCTAATTCACCCGGAACACAGTCTGGATGAAGCAGATGGGCCTCTGCTTCTATCGGCCTGCATCGGAGTTATGACAAAACTGTTGGCTGTTCTGCCCTAGGCCGGTCTGTGCTTAGCTTTGTCGGCGGCAATGCGGGCGTCTAACTCCTTTTTGGGAACTTGAAGGAGTTTGCCCATAAGATCATCGGTCGCCTGAATGTCAGGCGGGTCGTTTCTTCGGTCCGCGCTTCGATCTTTTGGTGTACGGGTCTTTCGGGTTCTCATCTGGTAGCGGCTAACTCCTTGCCGATTAGCTCTTTGTATGTTAGACGCTTTCCAGTGACCTGCGAGAGAGCCAAGTCGAACCGCTGGGCGTCCGTGCCCTTGCGAGAATTGAAGCGGAACACCTGTTCCTCAACGTAGCGGAACAGATGGAACGGCTCTACCGAGATGTAGGTTCCTCGAAGCCCGCGCTTGAGGCAGGACCAAAAGTTCTCGATTGAGTTTGTGTGCACGTTATCGCGGACGTAGCCTACTAGGTGGTCTATTACGTGGTGGTCGTAGCTGTGACTTAGAAGGGCGTACGCTTTGAACTCGTCCGTGTAGACGGTTGCAGTCGGCGCTACGTAGCGGTGAATGTTGCCGCGAAGCGTCGGCCCTTCGAGATTCGGAACCGCTCTAGCAATGACTTTGCCGCCGCGTTCGATCATGCCTTGTACAGCCGCCTTGCCTTGTGATCCGCGACCCATACCTTCGCGTTGCCACTTGTGCTGGTTGCGAGCCTTGCCGCCAATGAACGTTTCGTCCGCTTCGACTTCGCCGTTTAGCTTCTCAAAGGTGCCCGTTTGCATGGCGAGCCGGATTCTGTGAAGCATGAACCAAGCATCTTTTGGGTGACTTTCAGATCCCGCGCTATCTCGTGTGAGCTAATGCCGTTCTTGCAGTTGGCAATGAGCCAAATCGCCGGAAGCCACTTTGAGAAGCCTATCGGAGAATCCTCGAATATGGTGCCCGTCTTGGCAGAAAACTGCTTGCGGCAATCGTTGCATTGCCATTTGCGGCGCTTCGCCATGAATCCAACGGCAACAGAACCGCAGAGCGGGCAGGCGACGCCATTGGGCCAACGTCGGTCGCGCACTCTCTCGAATGCTCGCTGTTCGTCGGCATACAAGGCAACCGCTTCTAGCAATGTTCTCGGTATTTCGTCCATTACAAATCATATTGTAGCATAGATTGCTGCGTCAACTACTAAGAAATGGGACTTTTAACAGCTTTATTAGATGGCAAAGAAATTGCCCACTGGCACAAAGTCGGTGATTTCGTCTATGAGACCAACATCCAAGGCTTCAGCAGCCGTCAGGGTCAAATCAGTCCGGTCGATTATTGCCCAATGTTCGTCAGTCAACCGAGCCCTTTCGCGCAAGATGGCTTCGGTTCTTTGATCGTCAATAAAGGTTCCCTTAGCGCGGGATTCCAACTGGAGGGCGCTGCTTTGATTAGCAGCGCCAGTCGTGCGATGAATCAAGAACGTAGCATTAGACGTTGCCTTGCGCTTTGTAACGCCAAGGAAGGCGATTACCCCTATCGAACTGACATTGCCGATGTTGTAGATCGTCAGGTCCAAGGGAATTTGCCTAAACAGATTATAAAGAAATATCCCGTCGCCAACGAACCCGCCGAAAGTTTGGAAAGCAAAGTGCGCACTGACGGTCCCGCCTTGTATGAGATTGCCAAGCCCTAGCACGATTCTGGGAAGGTTGGCTTGGCTTATCTCGCCCGTGAAGGCCCCGTAAACAACGCTCAAAGGTGGGACTGGCGGAATACTGTTATCATCCATAATCAACCCTAGCATGGTTTGAACCTATGCTGCGTCAAGTATATTTTCACCTTTACCATTTACCATTTACCATTTACGGCGAAGCCCTCCCAAACCTGCTTAACTCGGAACAATTCGGCAGATACGATCCGTTCTGTAAGGCGTCGAGCATTAGGGGCGCGCCACAATGAGGCCGGATTCCACGGAGGATGATGCATTTGAAACGAACATGGATGATTGCTGCCGCGCTCATATTGGCGGCTGTTGGACAAGCTCAGGTCGACCCAAATAAGGTTGTCGCAACGGTCAATGGCGAGAGCATTTCCGCGTCCGAGTACTACCACCACATGGAGTTCATGCAGGGCGTCACGATGAACGTAGGTGGCCAAAACGTGGAGAGCACTCCTGGGTTCTTTGCGATCGCACAGCTCATCGGGCAGCATCTGACCTACCAATTGGCCAAAGATAAGGGCGTCTTACCCACTAAGCAAGAAATCGATGACGAACTCCAGTTGCGGCTGGCCCGAGATCCCAAATACATCGAGGAAATGTCGGACAATGGCGTGAATCAGGCCGACCTGCTCGAATCGATCAAATATGATCTGACCAAGTTTAAGCTACAGACAACCGGCATCACGGTAACCGATCAAGAGGTCAAGCAGTTTTACGCAAAGAATCCCGCCGAATTCACGACCGGCAAAATGGTGAAGTGCAGGATCATTGCGGTTCGTTCGGAAGCCGATGAAGCAGCCGTGGATGCAGATCTCCAAGCTGGCAAGGACTTTTCTGCTGTCGCGAAGGAGAAGAGCGTTGACGTTACGAAATCCCTCGGAGGTGATCTTGGAACGGTTTTCATCACCTACTTCCCACAAAACGTCCAGGCTGCCTTGAATGCCATTAAGATCGGCAACACGACGAGTTGGCTCGACGTGAACGGGGCCAAGGTTAAGTATCAACTAGCCGATGTCGTCCCTCCCAAACTCCAACCGCTAGACAAGTTCGCCATGATCGGCACACGACGCCAGCTTATGATTCAGAAGGGTATGAGTCAAGACGAATTGGCGAAGGAGATCAATGACCTGCGGACCAAGAGCAAGGTGACGATCGCTCAAAAGCAGTTCGCCGATCTTTGGCAGCAACTGGTTAGCTCACAAGGTTCCGGCGGCTAGGCATTGGGCGCTAAGGCTCTTGGCTTTGGACTTTGGGCTTTGGGCTTTGGGCTCTGTGAATCCGCATCTCGTTCAAACTGTCTAATTGTTGATACGAGTCATCTCCTACCCTCCCGGCGGCTGGATAGTCTTGCCTCGCGCTGAGCGTGAGTCCTTGTTCGCCGAGCGCCAAATTTATCACTCCGCGCCCTCCCACGCCTCTTACGCTGAGCTTACGCACGCGGGTATTTCTGTGGCTGCAGTGCCCTCAGACGGGATCTCTGAAGGCATTCTCGTAGTGCCGGCGCCCTCACAGGGTCCGGTATATGAGTTGGTCACCATCGTCGACCGGCTGCTCGGACCGGGCGGGTGTCCTTGGGACCAGGCTCAGACCCATGAGAGCCTAAAGCGCTATTTGCTCGAGGAGGCTTATGAGGTTCTAGACGCTATCGACGCGAAGGACAGCGAAAAGCTGCAAGAGGCGTGGGAGGGCGCGGAGTGATA
>JANYLD010000130.1 GCA_025363835.1 Armatimonadota bacterium | reverse complement strand
TATTAAGCCAACCTGTTAAAAATGCCTAATTGGGGGTTGCGGTGATTGGTGATTGGTGATTGGTGATCAGGTGATAGGTGATCGGTGATCGGTGATCAGGTGATCGGGTCATCAGGTGATCGGTGATCGGGCGATCGGGTGATCGGGTGTCTGGCGACGGGTCAGTGGAACTTTGTAACAGGGTGACGGGCAAGGGACTGGTGCTCATTCTTCGACATAACCAGTTGACCGACGCACTGCCTGCGACCTGTTACCCGCGGCCCGTGCCCGCGACCCGATATCACTTCTTCGGCCAATCCCACAGGTTGTAAATCGTCATCTCCGGCGGATCCCAGTTGCTCATTCGGAGGGAGATCTCGATTTGCGAACGATGGTGTGCCTCGTGGCGATCATGTAGGCGAAGAAGGTCATCGGCTTAAAGCGGTCCGGCTTGGCCAGGCGTTTGGCGAAGACTTCGTTCATTTGCGCTTCGGTAGAAATGAGAGCTTCACGAATCTGCTCTCGGGAGGCGGTTTTCCAGTCCAGCTCCGGCACCTCGGCCTTTGCGAACTTCTCTTTGATCCGCTGCCCGCGAGACCAGATGATGTGGACAAAGTTGGAACGGATCGTCTTCCCTTTCCCCGGCTTCAGTTCAAAGCTGTCCTCCGGACAAAGCTCCAAGCATCTCCAGATTCACCACGTTGTTCACGCGCCAAGCTTCAGTTAGGTCGTCGATATTCATTGATTCGCAGCCTCTGAGAACCCAGTTTGCTCCAAGATTTACCTGTCAAGTGGCGTTGCATATCGCCAATAAGTTTAAGTATGCGATCGATCCTGTCTGCGGTTGCCGCGTGTGCCGTCTTGGTCGGCTGTGCTCCTGGAACCTTTCCTACTCAAGTCCAAAGCGATGCCGCGTATAAGGCGGTCCACGAGAACAAGTCCGAGGGCATCGTTCCGGAGGCGCTTGCTGGAATGTGGGTAGGAGAAAAGGGCAGCGTCATCACGTTTGGCCCTGGCCACTCGGCGACCGCGCACCTTTACAACGAGCGGGAAACCATCAAAGGGCAATATAAGCTCGAAGGGAGCAAGCTGTTCCTCAACAAGAAGGCTGTAGCCTGGGTGGGAATGCTCAAGCCTCATGTAATCTTTCTCGCTACGAGCAGGCAACACGTGGAGCATTTCAACCTTGTAGCACAAGGTTAGGAGTCGTTGCAGACATAGCAGAACTATGTCTACCTCTCCTGATGCGATCCGCATCGCCGTTCCGTCCTAACGTAAACGGCTTAGACTTCGCTACCGGAGTCCTATTCCGTCGAGTGATTAGGACCGCCTGCGATGCATGCTAGTGAGATCAAGAAAAGCCAACCATCCGCTACGCCCTACCTCGCTTTCTCCACGGTCTGCCTCATTTGGGGAAGCACGTTTCTCTTCATTGGGCTCAGCAATGAAGTGATGCCGCCCATGTGGGCGCTTTGCCAACGATTGCTTTTGGCGGGATTTTTGCTGTCGGGGATTATGGTGGTTCGAAAGGTCCCGTTCCCCAAGGGCGCGGCTCTCAAGGCGGCGATTAGCTATGGGATCTTCGAGTTCGTGTTCAACCTCGGGCTGTTGTATTGGGGCGAGACGAAGATTCCCTCCGGGTTGGCCGCAGTGTTGTACGGCACTTCGCCCATCCTTTCCATGCTGATGGAGTCCGCATTTGGAATGGAGAAGCTAGATCCGAAGCGTCTAGCAGGCGCCATCGTTGCCCTTAGCGGCGTTGGGATTATCTTCTGGAGGGAGATCGCCTTTGGACAGTCGCCACTGGCGATCGGGGCGGTCCTCTTGGCGGCGATAACCGGAACCCTAGGAGTCATTTTGCTAAAGCGGGGGCCGGCTCAATCCTCGATGGGAGCAAATGCGGTTGGCTTCTTTGTCGCCATGCCGATTGTTTTGGCTGTTAGCTTCCTTTGCCACGAAGCCCATCCGCTTCCGATGGCCCCGAACCAATTGATACCGCTCTTGTATTTGGTGATCATGGGCTCGCTCGGCGCGTTTGTTCTATTTGCTTGGCTGCTTGGCCGCTGGAAGGTGAGCAGTGCCTCCTTCGTCGCCGTTGTCGTTCCTATCATTGCCGTCATTCTCGGCGTTCTGGTGAGACATGAAACCCTTGCGCCGGGGAGCCTCATGGGGGCGATCGTTGTGTTGATTGCCACCGCATTCGTTCTTAGGGCTGAATCCAAGTTTCCGCACCCGATGTAGCCGGGGCTCCATGCCCCTTTGGTGCTTCAGAGGGGTGAGCGAGGTCCCAAAGGGCGAATGTCAGTCCGACTGGGAGCCTCTATTCTGGGACTGGAGTCGACACCGATGGTCGGCCTGATGTCAAGGTCCGGGTCCTGCCGTTTGCTTATTCTTCGATGGACTCCCCAGCCTTGCGGCGCCATGCCCACACTACCCGAATTAGCCCGCCTGCCCGGTTGCGAGTAAGTAAGGCTCCTTACCTCGATTCTTGTTTGGCGTTAAGGAGTCCCAACCGAGCGGCTTTAGAAACACGTTTTATCCACCGAGCAGCCATGGTTGTAGAGCATTTTATGTACATGGAGTTTGGGGTTATTTATCAGGAACAAGAGTGTTACTAACAAGTCCTTACAGGAGGAGAACTCTCGCCACATGCCCGTTCCCCAGCCAAGCTTATTTTGAGGGATGGACATAAGTCGGAGGGCATTGCCGCTAGTCCGGCAAGTTACAGCTATATTCGAAATGAGAACAAACGAGAAGAAACAACCGGCCAAGAAAAGCATGAATAAACAGTCACCTGTTAAAGCACAACAGGCGACAGTTGAGCAACCTTTCGAGCTCTATTACTCATTAGTAAATGAGATGCTTTGCGCGGAACAGCAGAGTTTGGATGCGTTGCCAAAAATAGCGGAGCTTGCTTCAGATCCAGAGCTTAAGACCGCTATGACGGAGCACATAAAAGAGTCCGAAGCGCAAAGAGACCGGCTTCTCGATGTGATCCGCATGATGGGACGAGAGAGCAAGCAAACGGGCTGCAGGACGATGACGAGCTTGCTCCAAGAGGGTCAAAAGCAGGCGGAGAAGATGCGAGAGGGACCCCTCCGGGATCTCGCCATTATCAGCAGCGGCAGTAAAGTTGAATATTTTGAGATGTCGGCATACGGAAGCTTGATATCCATGGCCCACATGCTCAATCTCTCGGCTCATGCCGACCTTTTTGAACAGACGTTCAACGAAGAAAAGGAGGCTGCCAGGTCCCTATCGCAAGCAGCCTTTAAAAACCAAGCTTTCGGTATGCAGGGCCAAGAAGAGACGGGCGATGCGAGTGCCGAAAGTGCAATGGAATCTATGCCTCCGATGGGGGCCAATGAAAAAAAGGAGAAAGAATCAATGAGAACGAACGAAAGAGAGCGTGATAGCCAAGGGCGATTCACGAGTGACGACGACGACCGTGGAAACCGCGGCCGCGAAAGCAATCGCGGCGGCGGGCGTGACGACGGGAACGACAACCGCGGTTGGCGCGGCGATCCGCAAGGCCACTCCGAGGCAGCTCGGGAGGGTTGGCGAAACCGCGAAGGCGGCGGTGGTGGCGGCCGGGGCCGCGATGACGACGACCGCGACTCCAACCGGGGGGGCGGCGGCGGCAGAGGTCGTGGCGGCGAAGACAACCCCGGTTGGCGCGGCGATCCGCAAGGCCACTCCGAGGCAGCTCGCGAGGGTTGGCGAAACCGCGAAGGTGGCGGCGGTGGCGGCAGAGGTCGCGATGACGACGACCGAGACTACAACCGTGGCGGCGGCGGAAGAGGTCGAGGCGATGATAATGACGGCCGAGGCTGGTACGGCGACCCGAGAGGCCACTCCGAAGCGGCCCGCGAAGGCTGGCGAACCCGCGAACGAGAGGGCAATGACACCTACGACGAGGGCAACCGCCCCGGTTGGTATGGTGATTCCCGAGGCCACTCCGAAGCGGCCCGCGAAGGATGGCGAGATCGGGATGGTGGCGGTGGTGGCCGAGGCCGCAGCAGCCAGGACGACAGAGACTCGAACCGCGGCGGTGGCGGCGGCGGCCGAGGCGGCGATGACGATCGCGGCTGGTACGGCGATCCCCGGGGCCACTCAGAGGCCGCC
>JANYLD010000115.1 GCA_025363835.1 Armatimonadota bacterium | reverse complement strand
TGCTTCCCATGGCCTTTGACGATATCTCGCGACCGTTGGGCCTTAGTCCTAGGAACTTGTGCCCACGGTTCTCGACCGTGGGGCGGTAAATGCAGGATTCAGGATTCAAGATTCAAGATCCGAGATCCGAGATCCGAGATCCGGGATGAAACTATCCCGAATCCTGAATCCTGAATCCTGAATCCTGAATGCCGAATCCAAGCAAACAGCCAAAGTCAACATTTAGCCATCCGTCTAAATATCGGGTAAAACTGGGGCATGCTAGTTCTGGCGGCTTTGGTGACGATGATGCAGGTTTCTTCGCGGGAGGTCTCTTTCAAGGGGGCTGGGGGCTTTGAGATGAGCGGGACACTCCTCATGCCTCCGGGCGCCAAGAACGTTCCTGCTTTTGTTCTCCTGCCGGGCAGCGGGCCAACGGACCGCGACGGTAGCGTTCCCCAGATGAACCTCAAGATCGACGTCCTCAAGCAAGTCGCAGAGCGCCTCGCCGAAAATGGGATTGCCAGCTATCGATTCGACAAGCGCGCCGCTCATGTCAACAGCACCCGATGGCCGAAAGATAGGAGCCAGATCCCCGCCTTCTTCTCTTGGAAGAACCATATTGGCGACGCAACGGCTGCCTACAATTTCCTCCGCCAACAGCCCGGTATCAATCCGAACAAAGTGGGTCTAATTGGGCACAGCGAAGGCGCTCTCATCGCCCTCAAAATCGCAAGCGATCCTACCAACCAGGTTGCCGGCTTGATAATGCTTGCCGGCCAGGGCCGGCCTCTCGATGTGGTCGTAATGCAGCAATTAAGAGAAAAACTGCCCGGCCAGCTTGCGGCTGCGGGCATCCAGAACCAGCTCCCGGTCTATTTGGACTACGCGCAGAGGGCCCTGGACGAATTGAAAAAGGACGGGACCCTCCCTCCCAATCCTCCTGCAGGCCTGGCTGGCCTGTTCAATGTTTCCACTCTAGTTTTCCTTCACGAAAACCTGCAAGATGACCCCGCGAAGCTTGCGACTACTTATCCGAACGATGTCCTGGTCATGAATGGCGAACTGGACAACCAGGTCTCACCTCAAAATGACGCTCAATCGCTTTACGCGGCGTTCAAACAGCGGAAGATGGGCTTGGTGGACTTAGTGATCGTGCCTGGCGCAAGCCACGCGTTCAAGGCCACGCCCGACCGTGCTACGGATCAGATGGATGGACCGATGGTGCCTGCTTCTTTGGATGCCATTACGGCTTGGTGCAAGCGGCATATGCTTCGGGCGAGCTAGTGATCGGTGATCCGTGATGAAGGATCAGGAATCTTTTAGGCCATCTGGGGGATCGAAGCAGTAGTCTGGCAGTTATGAGTTCTGGGCTTGGACTTTGCCGAATGGTCTTACCTGTCGCGCTCCTCGCGGTCCTGTTCCCCGCTCCCACGGCGAAGCCAGTTCAATCAATTGAGCAACCAAAAGCCGATTCCAGTCCTCTGCTCAAGGCTGGGCGGTTTGAAGATGCCCTGGCGGCATGCGACGCAGAGATCGCCAGTGGCAAGTTCACCTCCAAAACCGTGGCCACAAAGATCCGCATCTTGGTCCTAATGAATCGACTCAATGAGGCCTTTCGGTTTTACGAATTGAACTCCGAGTACTCCCATCCGCCGCCCCCCGATAAGGCCGTCGAGCGACTCTTCGCAGAAGTCTGCAGGCGCCAACACGACTACAAGACCGCGGCCCGTCACTATCGTGCCGCCGGTGACGAGGCTAAAGCACTTCAACTACAGAACTTCAACGGCGCTCCCTACGAAACTTCCCCGAAGGATCAGACTGCACAGGTTCGATTTTTGGTAACCGACCCACTTCCCGTTGTTTCCGTGATGGCAAACGGCGTCCAGGCGAACTTCATCATCGATACCGGGGCGGCGGACGTTGTTCTCGATCCGGAATTCGCAGCAAAGATTGGCGTCAAAGCGATTAGCTCCGCCCAAGGGACTTTCGCGGGCGGCAAAAAGGCCGATCAAGGTCTGGGAGAGCTCCCTGAATTACGCCTTGGGTCTATGTCCATCCGAAACGTGCCCGTTACGCTGTTGAACACCAAGAACTTCTCTGCGGAAAAGTTCGGCAGGCCGATCAGAGGAATCCTCGGGACGAACTTGTTCTATCACTTCCTGACCACCCTGGATTACCCCGCCGGCCAACTCGTTTTGGCTCCTCGTGGTGCGGCAACCGTTGGCTCTGGAGACGTTGCGATTCCGTTCTGGCTGGCGAGCGACCACCTCATGGTTGCCTGTGGCCGTTTGGGAAAGAGCCCGGACCGGCTGTTTCTCATTGACACGGGTTTGGCCGGGGCAGCGTTTACCGGCCCGAAATCGATTACGGACGAGGCGGGGATCGCCGTTTCTTTAGACCACGCTCAGGTGGGTGAAGGTGGAGGCGGGAAGATATTGGCTTCAGCTTATGAGATTCCGAATATAAGTCTTGGGCCGGTTGAGGCGAAGGGGCTTATTGGGGTTTATGGGGCGTTTCCTGACTCTTTTGAGGAGTCGCTCGGCTTTCATCTGGGGGGCATCATCTCGCACCAATTCTTCCGGCCTTATGCGGTGACATTTGACTTCGATTCCATGAAGATTGTCTTGCGGAAACCTTGACGTTCTGGTCCAGTGGCTGGTCGCTCTCAATC
>JANYLD010000048.1 GCA_025363835.1 Armatimonadota bacterium | reverse complement strand
CGTAGACCTACACGCAAATGATCCGTCGCCTAGCCCCGCGCCTACCTACACGCCCGCCGCCGGCACCACCATGAACCGCTGCGGCTGAGGAGATCACCACCAGCTCATGGCCACGATTCCGCGCCGATAGAAGCCACACGCCAATCCAAAAAGCAAAACGTTTTACGCGTCCATGGCCGGTGCCGATCTCCTCAGCCTCCGCTCCCATGGCGCACCCGACGACTGGGCTGCCAATGCGTCGCCTCCAAACTAGTTACGGCGAGTCGGCAAAGAACCGATAACCGTTCCAGTCCGACCTTGGAAATGAAATCCGCTGTCCAAACGCAGGCGTCTGCACTCGAAGCCGTCTCGCGCATGCGCGAGAAATGCACGAGATTCCACCGCCCCCAAAGGGGGATTGTCTTCGACAATCGGAGGCGGCGGTTTGGGTTCCGTGCCGGTTGTAATTTGGCTCATCCTTGATCCTTTTTCTGTCTTCCAACTCAGTGGCAAAAACCGTGCTCTTTCGGCACTTTCCGAGCGGGAAAGCTCATTTACGCCCACGGTGACCTCCGTGCTTGTAGCCGTCCCTCCTGACCTGGTGCCCAAGATGCCAGCCCCCACAGAATCCGCACTCGTAAACTCCAAAGCTCGCCCTGGGATTCCGCGCCTTCCCCTTCGTGAGCTGGTACCAACGAGCCGAAGCCGCTTCCTTCGATTCAAAGCGCACCTTTCGAGTGCAACCCTTCCTCCGCACTCCGCGCTTACTGGCCAACGATCACCCCTAGCTCCTCCAAGCATTCGTCCACACTCGGGGCCCGGTCCAGGGCTCGCCGCAGGTCGTGCCAAACCCGCTCCGAGAACGGCTGCCTCGTCCCCGCAAAGCACATGGTGACCCCAGAACTGCCGAGGTCCTTAAGGCACGTGTCGATCCCGGCAACAGGCTCTTTGCGGTAACGATCGTCGGATTTCCCTGAAGGGACTTGGTCTAGGCCGTAGGGCTCCTCCCAGCACCGGTTGTTCAGCCACGTCGTTTGCTGCTGGACCAGGCTCGTCCCGAAAACAGGGCCGTCTTTGCCGCCAGGCCGCTTCGACCACTCGCAGTACCGGGCCGCCCCGGCAATGATCACCTCGGGATCGACCCCAGCCTTCACCAGAGCGGAAAACTTCAGGGCCGCCTTGTGCCCCATCGTGTTCCCGTCTCGACGGGGGAACGCTTTTCGGAACCGCTCGATCAGCACTGCCGTCTCCCTCGGCACCGGTTCGGGCAGGTTCAAAACTTTTTTCGACCCATCCTCCGGGGAGGGGGGATTTAAGGGGGGATGGGACGAGGGTGGTCTGGAGGGGGAGGGAAGGGGACCATCCAAGGGGGGAGGTGTGTGTGCACTTACCGCACTTGTCCCGGTCAATTGCCCTTTAACCGTTTCAATTGAGGTTTGACCGTTGCATTCGGCAATTGAACCGGTCGTTTCTGATTTGACCGTTTCAATTGAGGTTTGACCGTTGCATCCTCTTCGCCGTCGCCTAGACCGCTCCGCCTCCCTCGTCTGGTAGTCGTCCCACACTTCGATCACGAGCTCCCCGTTCCCGAACGTGATGGCTCCATGCTCCTCGCAAGCCGCTAATAGCTCTTCGACGACTTCCTTCTCGTCGGTCCCGTAGCGCATGGCGAAGAGAAGATCATCGATCCCCCGCCACTTCACAGCGCCCTTGTACGGCCCCTCAGCCTTCACCAGGCTCAGAAGGTCGATCCAGGCCATGGTCACGAGCCGCGACCGCCCCCGAAGCCAAGGCAACCGCCCGTAGTCGATCTCCAATCGGATTGCACTCACGCTCCCGCCTCGCTCATCCCTCGATCGCCTCGAGCGTGACCACCACGCAGCTCCGGCCGCCGTGCTCCTCCGCCGATCGCAAGACAACACAATCGCCCCACTGCACCCAGCGGTGATTGTCGTCCGGCACGATCCGCGCGACTAGCTGCGCTCACCACGTCACCACACAATGCGCGTCACGCTCCATCCGAGCCGCCGACGCCCTACTGCTGCGAGGCATCGTCCTCAAGCTTCCTCACGAAGTCCTCCAAGGCCCGAACCAAGACGCGCCGGCTCCTGCCTATCGCAACCGTCGGCAACTCACCGCTCGCGATGAGCAAGTACGTCTTTGATCGCGATATCGCCAGGCGCTCCGCGGTCTCTTTAATCGTCAATAGCGTTCTTTCCATCCAGAAAGCCTCCAAAGGGATTGCAGACGTGGCCGGAGAGGGCCGTTTTGACACAGCTCTGCCAGCAAGAGGAAAACAAAGGGCCATAGCTCAAGCCAAGAATTGGCAGCGCTCTAGACCGCTCGCGAAGGAACCGGGGAAGATCCCGGCCCTAAAAAGCAAAATGGACCGGCAAGCCCTCTCAGGCGCACCGATCCACTTATGCCATGTACTCTAGCACACCAGCTTCAAGCCCCACCAACGACCACCACGGTCCACCGCCGTGTTTTTGCGTCCCTTGCAACAAGACGCGGCCAACGTCCGAAGATATTGAATCCACGTTGCTCCGTTCGCCGCAATTTCGATAGGCGTACAAAAAAGTGGGTAGGAACGGATGACCACGGCATGTCGATGCCCGCGCACGGGTCCAGGTCGAAGGGTCCGAGCTGCTTTCAGGAGTCCTTTCCAAAAGGCCGTTTCTCGACCTCGCGATCACCACAAACTCCACAAGAAGCAGCCCCGCCGCGACACCCAGTTCACGCCGCCGCTATGGTGATCTTTATGGTGACAAGACAACAAAAGGGCCCCTCGAATACCTTCGAACGGCCCATTTTAGGTTCATTATAAAGCTGCCACACTAGGACTCGAACCTAGGACCCGCTGATTAACAGTCAGCTGCTCTACCAACTGAGCTATGTGGCAATTGGGGCGGAATTGTACCTTTCTAGTGTGGGCTGTTTGCTGTTCGCTGTAGGCTGTACGCCTCAACGATATGATCGTAATGCTCCAGAGTCATGTGAATCGAACTGCACACAACACACAGCACACAGCCGACTGCCCACACGTTGTAGACTTATTCCATGGCAACGAAGCCACTTAATGATATTTCAACGTTGAAAGGAAACTCCAAGCTCTCGAAAAAGCAAGCTGTGCCCTACGATGCGACGAATCCGCACCTTGACTTTCTCCGCGTCACTGAAGCCGCGGCGCTCGCTTCCTCGCGATGGGTGGGCAAGGGCGACCGGGATGGGGCGGACGAAGCAGCCTGCGGCGCCATGCGGCGGGTCCTCAATGACCTTGACATCGATGGGACCATTGTTATTGGCGAGGGTGAGCGCGATGAAGCTCCCATGCTTTACATTGGCGAGAGACTCGGCCGGGCTGCAGATGACGATCCTAAAATCCAAATCGCTGTAGACCCTCTGGAGGGCACCAACCTCTGCGCCAACGGCACTCCAAATGCCATCTCCGTCTTGGCCGCCGCAGTGGAGGGCGAGGGCTATCTTATGCATGCCCCGGACTGCTACATGGACAAGCTAGTGGTGGGCAGCGAGTGCATTGGGGTGGTGGACATCACCCTGCCTCCGCGCGTGAATGTGAGGCTCATGGCCAAAGCGCTTGGCAAGGACGTCGACGAGCTCATTATCGGTGTGCTTGACAGGGAGAGACACCATCAGCTTATCGCCGAGATTCGAAACGCTGGAGCGCGAGTTCACCTGATCTCAGACGGTGACCTTTCGGTGGCCATCGCCGCCCTCGACCCCGATGCAGGCATCGACGCTCTCATGGGCATGGGCGGCGCGCCAGAAGGCGTTATCACCGCGGCGGCCGTCATGTGTTACGGCGGTGAAATGCAAGCCAAACTCAGCTTTCCCAAAGAGGGCCAGCGAGAGAGAGCTATGCAGACCATCGACGACGTCGACCGAGTCTTCCACACGAGCGATCTGGCGAGAGGAAACGTCATGTTCTCCGCCACAGGCATCACCTCCGGCGACTTACTGAAAGGCGTCCGATATCGTCGAGGCTACGCCCTCACCGAGTCCATCGTGATGCGCTCCGGAAGCGGCACTATCCGCCGGATCGAAACGCAGCATCGACATGTTGATACATACGACCTGTAGGGAGAAGCGCGCATTTCCGGAAGCATGTATTTCCATTTGGTTTAAGGCTTGTTGGGCTAACGGCGTCAGGATGATCTCCATGGCCGCTTTCCGCGCACCGTGAACCTGAAGTAGTTCAACTTTTCACCAACGTTTTCCACCATTGGGGAAAATTAGCTGGGGATAGTGGCCGTGGACCCGGATTCGCCCGATGGTACGGCATTCATCCTTCATCCTTCAAAAACATGGATTCCATTAGAGAAGCTCTTAGACAGGTCCTAGAAGGCGACGACTTCGAATCAGCATCAACGATGCTGAAGAATATTAAAGCCGAAGCGGCGATCACCATTCTCCCCGGTATGCCCTATTCTCTCGCCACCAACGTCGCCCACGCGGACATCTGGAACCGCATCTGGATCGCAAGGTTAGAAGGGAGACCCAAATTCAACCCCTTTCCGGATTTTCCGGAAATCACGGCTGACGGATGGCCAGAGGTTCGCGACTCGTTCATCGCAAATCTAAACCAAGCCTACGAAATCGCCAGATCCGAACCATTCGTCCACAAATGCAAGAGTGAGGACGCGGCCATGAAAGTCCTTCTAAAGATCGCCGTGCACACTGCCTACCACCTCGGGCAGATAAAGCTCCTCAAACGTGCTCTTCGTAAGCCACGAACCTAAGACCGCTTCATCCTTCCGCCTTCCTCCTTCTGCCGCCTTCCGCCTTCATCCTTCCGCCCTCATCCTTCATAATTCCCCTCGCATGAGCACGCTGTCCGCAGAGCCTTCAACCACTATCGTCCTTCCCCGCAACAGTAACCAAGCCCTCGGAATCGGGCAGTTCGCCATCGATTTCATGAGCGGCAAGCTTGGCCCCGGTCCGAGCGCCAAGGTCCTGGAGCGGACGGCCATGTTTCAGGCCGACGCCATCCTCTGCGGCATCTCCGCTCTCGCCCTGCGGACCAATGCGCCGACCATTCTTCGCAAAGAGGCTTTGGAGTATCCGGATCCCGTCGGTGCCACCGTTTTCGGTTCTAGCATAAAGGTCAAGGCGGAGAAGGCGGTCGCAGCCAATTCGTCTGCCGTGCGCGAGTGGGACAGCAACGGGACCAACTTTGGCTTTAATCCGGCCCTCGGCCACACCGCCGGCGAGTTTGGGCATAACGACTTTTATCCGGTTGTCATCGCCGCCTGCCAACAGCGCAATCTAGACGGCGCGACCGCGTTGAAGGCCATGGTCCTTCTCGACGAGATCCGCGGTCGGCTCTCCGAGGTTTTTAGCCTCAAAACCTACAAGATCGACCACGTCGTCCACGGGGCTATCGCTTCTTCCGCCACCTACGGCGCGCTTATGGGAGCGACCGCCGAGCAGATCGAGAGCGCGATCGGTATGTTCGTGGCCCACTACATCCCATGGCGGGCCATACGGACCGGCAAGCAGCTTAGCGACTCCAAGGGCGCCTCGGCAGCCATCAGCACCGAGGCGGCCATCCTGAGCATGAAGCGCGCCCTCGCTGGATTCATTGGCCCCAAGGACATCTTCCGAAATCCGGAAGCCCTCTTTAGGCAGTTCGAGAAGACCAACGGCGATTCGCCCTTCGACCTCGTTCTGTCCCACTCGGGCGACGACTTTTCGGTCATGGGCATGCACTTCAAGCTCGGACTCTACGAGCACCAATCTGCCGGCGCTCTCCAAGGTCTTATCGATCTGGTCTACGCCAACCCGCAACTGCTCGAGTCGGGCGCGATCAAGCGCATCGTCATCAAGGCGTATGAGCCGGCCTTCGGCATCATCGGAGACCCTGCCAAACGAGACCCCCACACTCGCCAGTCGGCTGACCACTCCATGGTTTACATCGTCAGCACGCTGCTGCGCAAAGCCATTGAGCACGCTGTCCTCGTTCGCGAAGCGGATGGATCGGACGCCGTATGGAAGGCGATCATGCTGATGCCCTACGACTACGCTCCCGACGCGATCAACAATAGGACCACGCGCGAACTGATGGCTCTCATTGAGTTTGAGCACGGTGGCCCCGACTACGATGCCAAATATCCAGACGGCATTCCTACTTCGATGATTATCGAGGACACGGCGGGCAATTCGTTTGACAGCGGCTTGGTCATGTACCCGGCGGGACATGCCCGAAACACCGGCGCCGACCTGAAATCCATCCTCGCTCACAAAGCGATGAAGCTGGGCGCTATCGGCTTGCCAGACGGCGCGGACGCCGGGGCCTTGGTCGACAAGCTTCACGGAATCGGCACGATGAATGCTCACCACTTGCAAGAGCTGTACGACTTCGAAATGGCGGACCGGCCGGGTTACGAGTAAAGCCCATTTGGATTGGGGCGTCTTTAGCGCCGCTTTCTCCGAGGGCTTTTGCCCGACTCCTTTGTGGTGAACGGAAGCCTTGG
>JANYLD010000043.1 GCA_025363835.1 Armatimonadota bacterium | reverse complement strand
AGATTCAGGATTCAGGATTCAGGATTCAGGATTCAGGATTCAGGATTCAGGATTCAGGATTCAGCTCTGACGAAGCGTGGCGCATCTTGAATCTTGAATCTTGAATCTCCTACCCTCCCAGGTTCTGCCTGAGCTCCGTCTCAGCCTGCCGAATAGATTCCAGATCGTTTAAACACATGTCCAAGGCCGCCTCGGCTTGGAATTCGCTTTGGACTGATGGGTCTTTGGCTACTTCAATTGTCAGGGACTCCACGCTATCTGCCAAAGCCTGCAGCTTATGGGCGAGTTGTTGGACGGAGCGGTAGGCTACGGGGAGGGAACCTTGGTTGGCGCTCGCGTCGGGCAACTGAACGCCGAAGATTCCTTCAACCAGCTCAGAAACGCTGATCCGGTCGGCCATGCCAGACCGATAGGGCACTTCGAGCTCGTTATGGAGGAGAACCACCGCTTCGTCCATCGCCCGGTCGGCGGCCCGAGCGCTCTGCTCCCGAACCGCCTTGTAGTGAGGCGGCAGGTTCGGGCTGGTCCAGAAGGGGTTGTCTAGTGCTTGCCTAGCTCGAGACCAATGGGTGGCACAATCTTCTAGAATGCCGGTGGTTGTGTCGCCGGCTATTCGATGCAACTTGCCGCGCCGCAAGGCTTCGCCGAGCATGACATTGGCTTCCGCAGCCTCTATGTCAAGCCGGTCGACGCTCGCGCGCACTCGCTTGAATGAACGCCATGAAGTGAAGGCGCAAACGGCTCCCAAAGTGGCAAGCAAGAGGCCCCAGAATGGATGCGAGAAGACGGTGGCGAGGATGATTGAGGCCGGTATGAGCAGACCGGCCAAAGTCATCAAGCTGACCGCCCCGATCTCCTGACCCAACGGTGTTTGCCTGGCCGCCGCGTGGTCCACGTACAGGCACAGATAGGGAAACCGCTTCTGGGAGGTCTTGAAGAACATTCGTGATCCTAGGTGAGTTTACGCAAAGTGGTGAATGTCGTGAGCCGAATGCAGAGTCTGGCACCGTCCAACCGTTGCAACGGGTTACTATTAACAAGAATGGGGTCTCGCAGCAGTCTTTTCAAATTCCAAGCCCATCAGGACACTCCTCACGCCTTATACGACGTTGAGGAGTGGGAGGCTGCAGTCGCGCAAGATCCTAAGAACGTCTCCCTCCGAATGACTCTCTGCCGCGTCCTCGCCCGACGTGGCCGGCTGGAAGAGGCCTTGATGCATTGCCAGGAGTGTCTCGCGATGCAATCTGTGGAAGGCAAGATGGCGATTAGCCGGCGGCTTCGGGTTGTGGCGATGTCTGCACGACTTCAGCGAGCGGCCGAGAAGAAGATGATGAAGTGATCAAGTGATGAAGTGATCAAGTGAATCACTTGATTACCCACTTGTCGGCGTGTGCTCCAATGCCGACCAACGAGGCGATAAGAGACTCGTATTCTTGCCACAATCGCTCCGCGTCTTCGGCCGCCATAAAGCCTTCGGCTTCGCAAAACTCTAACCAGCATTGGGTTTCTCCTGCTTCGGTGTCGGCATCGCTCATTTTTGCGATGAAGGCTGCTTTGTATCTTCGTTTGCGCCAAGCTTCTGCGATGTTCGCACAAACGGACCTAGACGATCGCCGAATTTGAGGTGAGTTCGAACCTCTCTTCGGCGGGAAAGCCCTTAGAGATTGCGTAAATTTCGCGAGCAAATCCAAAGGCGCGTTGATAAACCTTCAGATCTCGGTGGCTACGAACGAGCTTGCCATAGCTGGCGCGCTGCTCGCTAACAAACTCAGGTTCAAAGGATGGTTTTGTGTAGGACATGGCAATCCATTATCCTTAAAGTCAGCTAGGGCCAAAATTCACTTCATCACATAATCACTTCATCACATCATCAAGCCTCAGGCAGCGTATGGCCCATCTTCGTTCGCTTGGTTTCCAGATACTTCTCGCGGTGCTCGTCTGGGCCGGCAACAAGGGGGACGTTCTCCACGAGTTCTAGTCCGTAGCCTTGGAGTCCGCTGACTTTCTTCGGGTTGTTGGTCATCAGACGCAGCTTCCTTATGCCTAGGTCCGCCAGCACTTGCGCACCGAGGCCGTAATCTCGCAAGTCGGCGCGGAAGCCGAGGGCTTGGTTGGCTTCGACGGTGTCCATCCCTTTGTCCTGAAGCTCATAGGCTTTAAGCTTGTTGACTAAGCCGATTCCTCGGCCCTCCTGAGCAATGTAAAGCACGACGCCGCGACCCTCGGCTTCGATCATCTCCAAAGCCATCTGAAGCTGGTCGCCGCAATCGCACCGCAGCGAGCCCATAAGGTCGCCGGTGAGGCAGCTTGAGTGGACGCGGACAAGAACTGGGTCTTCGGTACAGACGTCTCCTTTGACAATTGCCACGTAGGGGTGAGGCTCAACCGTCGTTTCATACGCGTAGAGGGTGAAGTTGCCGAACTTGGTTGGGAAGTCGATGGGCCCTGCTTCGCGCTTTACCAGCTTCTCAGTCTTGCGACGGTAAGCAATGAGGTCTGCGATGGTGATGATCTTGAGGTTGTGCTCTTCGGCGAAGCCCATCAAGCCGTCCAACCGCATCATCGAGCCATCGTCGTCCAGGACCTCGCAGCCGACGGCAATCGGCTTAAAACCTGCGAGGACACATAAATCTACGGAGGCTTCCGTGTGACCGGTGCGCCTCAAAACACCACCCTTTTCTGCCCTGATCGGAATGATATGGCCCGGCCGGCCGAAGTCCTCAGGCTTGGCATGGTCGTCGCAGAAAACTTCAACGGTGCGCGCTCGATCGTAGGCGCTCACGCCTGTGGTCGTCCCGTGCAGGGCGTCCACGGTCTCAGCCATCGCCGTGCCCAATCTCGCGGTGTTCTGCTTGGTCATCATGGGGATGCCAAGTTCTTGAAGCCGCTCTCCGGTTGTGGGGATGAAAGGCACTCCACCGCCAAACTTGATCATGAAGTTCATGGCCTCGGGCGTGCACGCTTCAGCCGCCATGATCAGGTCTCCCTCGTTCTCCCGGTCTGGGTCGTCGACGACGACGATCATCTTCCCGGACTTGATGTCTTCCAGGGCTTCGGGAATGCTTGCAAAGTTCATGTGCTCCTCTATTCTACGTGTGAAGGCTGCTTGATCGTCCGGTGCCAAAAATTCCATCCCGGTTGCAACCGGTAGCCCAGCTTCTGATTGATGGCCAGCATCGCCGCGTTGTTCTCGTGGTTTTGACTTTGGATCTCAGTGCCACCCTTTGATTTGGCAAACTCGATGCCAAGCAGCTTCAAGGCCATGCCAATCCTCCGTCCCCGATATTCGCGGAGAACCCCAGTGATCATGTTGAGATGAATTCCCTGGGCAAATTGGCCCACGGCGCCAATGCCTATCCAACGGTCGCCGTCGACTGCCAGAATTTGCCCGGCCGCGTCATACCAGGGAGAATCGAATGTTTTTCGCGCCCAGTCGTTGAAGGGCTCAAAGTGATCCTCTCCTAAGTTGGGAACGTCCCTTTCGACGGTCGCATGAATATCGTAGAGCCTACGCCGGTTCTCCTCCGAGTCCTCGAAGTCACAGAAAGGGATGAACCGGATGCCTGAGGATTTGACCTCGGCGAGGATGTCCTCAAAGGGGCTGGCGTCAAAATCTTTCAGAACGATTGTCAGACTGCGAAGGAAGAAGTTGATCGTGTAGCCGCGGCGCTCCAAGAAAGCCTCGCTTTCCTTGTCGTGCTCGGCAGTTTGTGCCCAGAGTTGCTCGGCTTCCTCATTGAAACCAACCTCCTCAGCCAGGCGATACAACTCCGCGCCTAGCCCCTGATGGCGGTACTCCGGCTCGACCGCCACTCCAATAATGAATCGCACGGGTTCGTGCACTGGCCAGCGCTCGCACTTGCAGTAAGCAACGACCACGTCGCCATCCACTGCGACATATCTTTTGAAGACCGTTCTCGGCTTTCTGCGAGCCTCAGAACTGGCGAGATTTTCTTCGGTAGCCGGCAGCGAATGAGTAAAACGCATGAGGCGGGCGATGGCGCAATAGTCCTCGCGAGTGGCCTCTCGGAGGGTCAGCGACGTTGTATCCGACCGCGACCCAGCCAATTCGGATTCAGCAGCGAGGCCACCCAGTGGTCCACCCACATTCCATTGATCAGCAGCAGTCCCTTCTGTAATCCTTCCACCTCAAAGCCGCAAGACTTCAGCAAACCGGCCGAGCGCATATTGTTCGGAGCGTAGCCGGCCTCAATTCGATGCAGGTCCAAGTCATCAAAGGCGAACTGAATCACGGCGCGCACCGCCTCCGACATGTAGCCCTGCCCTTCCAACATTTTGGCGATCCCGTAGCCGAGGATGCAGGACTGTTCGGGACCTCGCTGAATGCGGGAAAGGCTCACCACCCCCGAATAAATTTTGGGAGTGGTGCGCAGGCTTAGCTGGAAACGGTAACCTTGGTCGTGCATGGCCCGTTTGCGAAACTCCGGGACGAACTGCTCCATTTTCGCCCGGTTCATTTGAGCCAGACTGGTCTCGGGAAACCAGGGCCCCAGATGAGACTGGTTCTCGCGGTAGAACGCCACTTCTGAGTCGATATCTGAGCGCTCACTGATACGGAGGTGAATCCGCTCAGTCGTGATAGAGGGCAAACCACCTTTCCATTCCACTTTGGAATCGACTGCTTTCACCAGGTTTGCCTTAGATTCTTTGGATAAAACGTTACCATTTCGGCCCCCGGGGCCCCATGAGCCCAAAGAGAGTGGCGCGGTCGGTGGCAACACTTCCAGACTTTTGCAGAAACCATGCCAGGCCATCCTCTTGCCGAGAACCTGGGACAATTGCACCGGATCGGCGCTCGGTGAGTCTATTGATGGTTGACAAGCCGCTCAACACCTATATGGCTACTAACTACAGAAACGTCGGTGCATAGATCAAATTTGTCCAAGACTTTCTGTAGCACGCTTTGTGCGTGGTGGGAATCGTTGCTAACGCAGGCAGCTCCGATAGTTGCCACGTTCCACAGGTCATGGTCTGCAACTTCCGCGATCGAAACTAAAAAGTCACGTTGAGCATGATCCAGCAGGCTGCGCAAGACCCGCCGCTTGTCCTTGAGCGAGTAACTGCCATCGATTCGCAGGTGCATTTCGAGGGTGCCGACGATCATGAGAGTGTGGTTAGCGGTTTGTGGCCTGTGGTGAGAGTGAGCACCCAACGATGATGCGTCCTAAGCTCAAATGATACTGGAGCCACCAATCAAACCACGAACCAAAAACCACAAGCCTCAAACTACCATGCGCGGTACGCTCCAACCATGAGCGCTCTAGACGAAGCTATTGTCGGCGAACTGGCCGAGGTGACTGAGATCCGCCACGATCTTCATGCCCATCCGGAGTTGATGTACCTGGAGGAGCGGACGAGCAAGGTGGTTCAGCAGCAGCTGGAGAAAGCCGGAGTGCAGTTCACTGCCGGCTTGGCAGGGGGAACAGGAGTTTTAGGCTGGCTTCCCGCTACGGGCGGCCCGAACAAGGCGGAGACGGTTGCACTTCGAGCCGACATGGACGCTCTGCCGATCGAAGAAGCGACGGGAAAGCCTTACGCCAGCAAGAATCCGGGCGTCATGCACGCTTGTGGGCATGACGGCCATACCTCAGGGCTTATTGGAGTCGCGCGGGTGCTCGCCAAGACGAAGGAGCGACCCAACAATGTGCTGTTCCTATTCCAGCCGGCGGAAGAAGGGGGCGCGGGTGGACGGCGGATGTGCGAGGATGGCGTCCTCGCGGGAAAGGTGTTGGGCAAACCTGCTGACGTGATCTTTGGGCTACATGGCTTCCCTAACATCGAGGTCGGAAAGATGACCACCCGCACAGGCCCTCTCTTGGCGTCTACGGATGAATTCCACATCGAGGTTGTTGGGCAGGGTGGCCATGCCGCCCAGCCGCACGTCGGAGTCGACCCGATCCTCGTTGCCTCCCACATCGTGGTTGCTCTCCAGACGATCGCTTCACGCAATGTCGATCCGCTCGACTCGATCGTGGTGACAGTCGGGATGTTCCATGCGGGCACGGCTCGAAACATCATTCCAAACACCGCCATGGTCAACGGCACCCTCCGCACACTGAGGGCTGAGACTCGCGGAAAGGGGCGAGAGCGAATTAAAGCGATCGCAGAGCAGGTTGCCGCGGCGTTCGGCGCGCGCGCCAATGTGGAGCTGGTCGAGGGCTACCCTGTGACTCTAAACGAGCAATGCGCCACGGACCGTTTTCGCGCCGTGGCCAAGCAAGCATTTGGCGAAAACCTTCTCGGCGACTGCGCGCCGGTGATGGGGGGTGAGGATTTCAGCTTCTATGGCGCCCACTGCCCCGCTTGCTTCTACTTCCTTGGGTTGAAGCCCAAGGGCGCAGATTCGTATCCGAACCTTCATACGGCAGAGTTCGACTTCAACGACGACGCGCTCAAGGTCGGCATAAAAGCCATGTGCGAGTTGGCGCTTTCGCACTCGTAAATCGTTGATCGTTGATCGTTGATCGTAAGTCGTAAGTCGTAAATCGTAAGTCGTAAGTCGTAAATCGCCGAAGAAATCGGCAATCAACTCGAATAGGCGACCAAGGTCCGGTTGCTCCTGAATCTGAGAATCTTCTACGTGCTCCGAGGTTGCCTTCGAGTTTGTCTTTACGAAAGTTCGACCATGCAGGTTCGTGGTCCAGCGTCAGCCCAATTCCGGCAATTTACGATTTACGATTTACGATTTACGATTTAGGGCCTTAAGAAGTAACCCCAATCCCCTTGGAGGAGGTGACTTGGTCGAAGACTCCGTTTGGTCCCGACATTTGCCATTTCATCTTATAGCTTCCAGTCTTCATGGGAGCGACGCAAGTGATCGTGAAGGTCTTCGTGGCGCCGTGGGGAACGGTTTCGGTTGAGGACAGGCTCGTCCCTGACGAGACCCAGTTGGCGTAACCGGGTACTGGGACTAGAGAATAGCCGCTGGACGTCCAGCCGTTGGAGCCGACGTTGCGCATGTTTACCGTAACGGTAAACGTTGAACCGGCCTTGACTGAAGTGGGCACGGACTGCGAGACGTACGCGGCAGCATCTGGCAATTCAGTGACGCTGATGGGGACGTTGGACGACTGGGCTCCGAAGTAGCCCAAGCTGTTGTGCATTCGCCACTGGAAGTTATACGTCCCCGCGTTTATGGGAGCTGTTACCGTAAAGTTGAAATTCTCCGATTGGCCGTTGGAAATGGAATCACCAAAGGGGATGCTGACCCGGTTGAAGCCCCAATTGCCGTTATCCGTGGGATTCTGCGAGCCGAGCCGATAATCTGCAGTGTTGGTCCAGACCGTGTTGCCGCTGTTTTGCATGCTCACAGTGGCCGGGTATTGCCATCCTGCAACCATGGAGGTCGGCACCGTTTGACTGACGAATGCAGCATTATCGGTCAGGCCGTACTTAACCACGTTCCCATCGTAGCCTCCGTTTAGACCGATCGACGAACCCGCGATATATGCCTTTCCGACCGCATCCAGTCCCAGTCCGCAAGGCATGTTGTTGGCGCTGCCATCCCCATCGAAAATCGCTGCGCCGTTGTAGAACACGTCCCCCGAAGATGGCCAAATGGGAACTCCCGTGGGCGACAATTTCAGAATCGCATAATCCTCCCGTCCCGCCCCGTTCTGCGCATTGCCACCAATGTAGATCGAACCCCATTGATCGACTGAAATCCAGGATGCGGCATCAGGACCCCCGCCAGGCCCGTCGAAGGTCGCGGACCAAATGGGTGTGGAATCAACCGCGAAGCGGGCGATATACATGTCCTGATTGGTCGCGCTCGTCATTGCAGTGCCAGCAACGATCACGCGCTCGAAAGGGTCCAATGCGATCGCAGAGAGTGTTTCTCCTAAGAATCCGGAACCGACTGTAGTTTGGGCCCAGGATTGATTGCCGATCGAATCAAAGCAGGCGAGCCATCCGCGTGAAAGTCCACTCAAGCTGGAAGTGCCGGCCACAAGGATTGGTCCTTTAGGATCGATCAGCATCGCGGAAGCCGCTCCGGAATCCTGGCCCGCCACGTGGATAGTCTCGCCAAGAATCAGATTGCCGTTGGAATCAAGTTGCCATAGCCCAGGCAGGGTTGCGGTGCCGTTCCATAGAGCCCCCGCGACGGTGGTATTTCCGTTCGAATCCACGGCGATGCCCGCGGCGCTGTCCGAGCCGTTCTGATCAGTAGGAGCGACATCGGTGGACCAAAGGAGAGCGCCCCCGCTACTCAGGTGAAAGACACGGAGCCCAGCGTTGATAGTGCCCGCTACGTAAACCGAGTTGTCTGATCCAGCCGCCATGCAGCTCGCCCTAAAGCCGGTCTGAACAGGGCCATAACTAAACACCACATTTCCGTGGGAGTCGTACCGGCGGACGTACTCGTTCGCAATTTTGGCCGTGTTGTTGAAAAAAGAGTAGCTGAAGCAGGCTCCGCCGGACGGTGTCAGGGTCATCGCGTCGCCGTAATCCGGACCGGCGTTGGTAAGTGGCCTCGTGAAGCTTATGGCGCCCGCATTGTTGAACCGGCAAAAGACGACATCCGGACCGCTGGAGCGCGGAGTCTGGGCCAGCATGTAGGTGTTTCCGCTGGCATCCGTTTGCGATCGGACCGCGACGTCTGAAGCTGAGCCGAAATCTCGAAAGGCAGACCAGAGCTGCATTGATTGGGCCGACGCCAAGACAGGCGCCGTGGCCATTGCCAAGCCTAAGGCGAGCGGTAAAAATTTGCTCCCCGCAAAGCGCGCAAAAGGGCGCGCAAACAAAAGATGCACGATGTCAGTATGAGTCGACTTTTGGCTTGCAGGTTCCTTTGCTTACCGGCATTTAAGTAGGAACTGGCATATTTCCCTTGTATCGTGCAACGACCCGATAAATCCACCCAGGTGAAGCTAGCAGGGGTGCTAGGCCGCCTTTGCCCAAGGATTCATGAGGGCGACTCCAAGGAGGCCGACGGCGAAGTACGTGGCCAGGGTTGCTGCCCCTGGATAGTCCTTCGCAAACCGCTGACCGGTAAAAAGCATGAGAAGCGAAGTGCATGCAAGCCCCATAGCGGCAAGCGGCACCTCTTGGGGGCCTGATGTCCAAAGCACGACGATTGCGAACGCCGAAGTCAGGCAGGTGAGCAACTCCATGGCAGTCATGACGCCGAGCAATAGCGGAGTCGCCTTGCTAAAAAATGCTTGAGCAAAGTGGCCTTTCAGCCAGTCCAAGTTGCCCTTCCAATCCACCACCTTATCGAGGCCCGATTGGAGAAAGAGGATGGTGAAGAAGGCGCACACTAACGTTCGGGCAAGCAAGAGGGCGTCCATAGATTGTTAACCTGTGGACGGATGGATGGGGAAGCTTGATTCCGGTCCCGCCCTGCGGGACCGGAAATGTTTAGGCGAGAACGAGTTCTCTCTCTTCCGCCAAGCAATCGAGGTCGGTCCATTCTTGAGCGTTAAGCCTATGGCGGAATGGGTCCGCGGCGAGAGCCGGAATCATAGCGCCGATCTCTTCCAGTTGCCATTTGCGCCTGGCATCTGATGTCCTGCGAGCCACCGCAGTCACCGCGTTCATGACTCCCCATGCGTTCGCCTCTTCTTTGTCGAACTGAGTGAGGATGTCCAGCAATTCCGAGTGGGTGGCCTTTGCGAGATGTGTTTGCATCATGGTAATCATCATCATGCCGCGGTCAACCGCTTGCGACCGGAAGCTGCGGAATCGCTCAACCTCACGAGGCAGGACCCTCGCGTGGCCGCAAGCTCTTATCGTATCCCGCAACTGGGTTTCCTGTTCCGAGATGCATCCCAAAGCCTGCAGATCGAAGTCCTCTGCTTCGTCGGAGGTTGCCGAGATCGCGCCGTTGATGCAGACCTGGCGGAAGATGTAAGGACGGATCGAAACCTCGGTGCGATTGACTCTCACGGCCACGCCCGCTTGGACACAATCCTCGGGGGCGACTTCGCGAAAGGGAGCATTAATGGTGCGAGCGTAGAGCCGGTCTTCGTCGCGCAGAAACTCGTGGATATGACCGCCTTGGGCAGTCACCTCTTCCCTCACTATCCTTTCGATGTCATCTAAGCGTAAAACGCCGCTCGTCATCACTAACCTCCGGGTAGGAAATAGCCGCCGCATTGTCTAGGCGGCCGTTTACAAACACACTTACGGAGTTCGCCCTGTTAAAGTTGCGGGGAAAACTTTTGGGAAGCCTTGAGCCTTGAGCCTTGAGGCTCGACCAGGGCTAACGCACAAAAAAACTCGACTAAATCGTTCTCTAGTCTAAACGCACAAAGTCCAAGAGTTGAACCTGAATGCCGAAGCCAATCTCAATCCTTAATCCTCAAGGCTCAACGCTCAAGGCTTCCCTTCTCTTAAACATCTCATTCAGCAGTATGATCTGCCCACCGTGGTAAGCCTCGTGCTGAATGATGTGGCCCAAAACCCAACGGACGGTGACGTCGTGATCCTCCCGGGCCCGAATGGCGGCGGGCTCTTGGAGAGTCTCGATGTGCTTAAGCATGTTGGACCGGACTTCGTCGTGGAGTTCGAAATAATAGGAAATGGGCTTCCTCGGTGGCGTGGGCCATTGGATTTCGTCCTGCTTGATGTGTTCCGACATCAGCTCCTCAAAAAGAGCCCTGTCCTCCGGCAGTCCCATGCAAACCATCTCCACCCAGTACGCCTCGGCTTCGATGATGTGAAACATCAGTGCCCCAATGCTGTGCCCACCCGGAAAGGGTTGCCATACAATCGCGTCTTCGGTCACCCCTTCCAGTTCCCAGCGCCACTCACGGGTGCCGTCTTGGAGGACGGCGGCCAGCAACCCAATATCCGGCTGGCATGCAGCCTGGGGAGCGGCATCGAACAATTCACGATTCATTCAGGGCATGTTACTTAGACCGCATGCTTTCCAGGTAGGCCAGCACCTCCTTAGCCCGGTCACCTCCTGCCTTGGCGTGCGCGATCAGCGGAATGCCGTGGGGACCGTGCGAACTCAAGAGATTGGGATGGGCGCTAAGGGTTGCCTTAACAACCTCCAGCTCTCCAAGCATGGCGGCGACAAACATGTCCATTCGGTTGCCCTGGCTCAAAAGAAACAGGGCGATATCACGACGTCCCATGTGGCCTGAGCCACCGATGGCCATCTCAAAGTCCCCTCCGCCCCAGTCCCATGTCGCATTGAGGAGTCGAGGTTCGTTGCCGAGCATTTCCTTGGTCTTATCGAGATCGACGTGGGCCGCGATGACAAACTGTTTGACGAGGTCCGCCGGAAGTGGCGGAGGCTTGACAGGTGTTGTTGTTTGTTGTGACATTGCAGGCATCACCAAGCCGGCCGCAGTGGCCGCGGCACCGGCAATGAAGACACGGCGCGTGAGAGAATTGGAATCGCTCATGATTCAAGCGTAACGGACAATCCTGCGGAAGAAGTGTCCAATCTTGCTAATTCGAACTCGCAGCTTTGCGAAACTGTAAAGGCGTCACTCCGGTCGCCCGTTTGAAGACCTTGCTAAAGCTTGCCGGCCCTTCAAATCCCACGCTCCAAGACACTTCCGCGAGCGGGGCAACCGAAGAAACAAGCAACCGCTTCGCCTTGGCGAGCCTCAACCGCGTGAGGAACTCGTGCGGCGTTTCTGCAAACGCCCGCTTGAAGAGGCGATGGAAGTGGAAGGGTGAAAGGCTGGCAGCAGATGAGATTGATACTAGATCTAACGACTCAGAGAGGTTCGCAAATATAAAATCTCGGGCCCTATTGAGCCTGCGAAAAATCTCCTCACGAGTGCCTTCTGAACTGATGTCAAGCTGGAACGCTTCTGTGCAGGCTGCCTGATTAGCCTTAAGCAGCCCGAGTGCCAATCCAATCATGAGATCGTCCGCCTCGAGGTCGGATTCAAGCCCACGGCGTACAGCGGCTCGCAGGCGGGAGAGCGCGGGCCACACAAATTCGTCGACCGGATTCACCCGTTCGTAGAAGCTCGTTTCCGTCGTTTTGTGAGAGAGTTCGAGAAGCCCGGCCGGTTCATGGTGAGCGGCATCTGCAACCGCTTCCACGTAGCCGGGCCGGAAGAAAGCGCAAAAGGTTTCCGATAGTTCACGTGTGCGAATATCGACGCTGTATCGCTGACCTCGATTGAGAATAAGATACGCGCCTTCTTCCAACGAGTGGCGTCCGTCAGGCGTTATCCAATGGCCGCGCCCGGACAGCATCGTCTTGACAGAAAGCGTCCCCTCCACCTCGTCGGTAACGTAGTAGGAGTTCTTGCCGTTCAAAACGGCGTTCTTCTGCCAAAGGCCGACGTCAGGATTGATCGCGAACCCGCTCACTGATTACAGAGTACGCGATCCTCGGTCAGGTCGGCAGCAAGAAGCTGCCCCGCAATATCCGGGCACTGGCGATCGGACTCATCGCAGGTCTTCGGGCCAAGTTAGCAGTAGCTTGTCTTTGATGAATTTCATTCTGGACTCGATCATACTGACCACCTCGACCGTGATTGGAAGGGGCTCAAAGTTCCCGGCGTCGACAGGATGCGGAAAGTCGGCTATCGATTTTCCCTCACGAACGGCCCTCACCCATGCCAACCAGAGGTTTGCATACCCTCGCAGCGCTAGCGCTCCATTTGCGTAAGCCTGTGACTCCATGTAGAGCGGTGGCATATCTCCAACGATCAGCCATAATTCTGAATCCGCGTTTCCCTTAGGAGTGATGACGGCGTAAAAGACAGAGCAGTGCTTGAAGCCTCGCTCGAAATACAGCCTCTGAACAGGGCCGCACCACCTGAAGTGTTGAAGGTATTTCCTCGCGGTTTGAGCAAGCAATTCCAAATCTGCGGAGTCTTCAAGACCGCTGGCGGCTAAATGAGTGTCTTCCAGCATCCTCGCCAGATCGGCCATTACTCCCCCTCCTCGTTTTCATACTGCTGAGCCCTTCGCCCCCACCTGCTATAGTCACCGTTTTCCTGGTGCCTGCGAATGTGATCAGCCTGGGTTGGCCACGGTTGTATATTGGCACCGCTGTCTTCGCCGCCGTCCGCCAAGGCAGTTATGTGATCGGCGACATACTAACTGCCATCCGCGTTTCGAGGCAATGGCTCGCCATGGAACTCCTCGTATTCCCTGATAAGCTGGTATTTTGGTCGCCTGTATACCCCGGCGACTATAGCGTACTTGAAGTCGGAAGGCTTGTAGCTGCCCGCGTTAAGAATGTGGTCCGACGGGATGAAGTCGCCCTCGTCTGCCCAGTGCGTTTTGACGCTTCGATCGGCGGTCCGGTAATCGTACGTGGAAGGCCACCCGCCCCATTCTGAGTGGTAGGATAGCGCCCAGTCGGGTCTCGCATACCTTGCCAGAATTGGGTCTTTGTAAGGGTCGTACCCATCTAGCGTAGAACCGTTGAGGAGCCAAGCGGTGCCCCGTGGATCGCTGCGTGTCAGTGGCTCATTGTCGCAATACAAATACCAATTGCTGCCCACTCCAGCCGGGTCGGGCGTCAGAAATCGGCCGATTGAGGAGTCGTAATAGCGGTTGCCGAGGAGTTTGAGGCCGGAGTCTTTATCTTCTTCCTAATTTCCAGACTCCCCGTACCCGTGAAGATAAGAGAAGGTAATGCCGCTCTGTTGGTTTCCAACGCGTCCCAAGTTCGGGCGGCCAAGAGATTCCCGCTCGAGTCGGTCATGTCCGTTAAGGAGCCGAGTCCGCTGTCGTTGTACCAACGGTCTTGGCCACCGTATGAGCGCTCCGAAACGCCAGGGCTGTAGCTGACTCCGCCGTCGTAGAGAACGTTGTCGGCGGGAGCAAGGCCGTCGTGGAGAAAGGTGCGAGTGCCTGAAGCGGCGTCTACCCGCTTGACCCTCGTACCAAGTCCGTTGTAAGAAGAGCTGTTGGTCGAAGCGTTCGGATAGGTGATTCCTGTTACATGGCCATCGTAGTCGTAGGTGAACGTGGTTGTCCCCGCAGAGGTCCCAATCGTCTTGGTCCTGCCCGCGTTGTCGTAGGTGTATGTTTTGTTGCCGCTCGGGCTCGTGACGCCTTGAAGCTTGTCGGCGTTGTCGCAGTAAGCATTGGCGCGACGTCCGATAGTTACGCAACCCGCTTTGGGGTTGAGACGTACTGACGCAAACCCAGGGTAGGAAACCCCTGGGCTGGGGGACGGAATCCCTTTGGGATTCGGAACTTGAAGGCCTCCGCCCGCGACATGAAGTTACATGAATCGGGTTTCTCAAGAGGCCGGCGGCTTCCCCCGGTTACCTGAAACTCAAGCCGGGTTTCGGCCAGTCTCCGTCGGTCATTGTAGCGCTGCTCACCTTCGTCTTGGCTCATTTTGAACCTAGCAAAAGGTATACTTGCCTGTCAATGGCTAGCTGGAAAGAGGGCGACCGCGTTAAGATTGTGCACCGCAAGGTCACGGACGAGGATCGGAAGAAGAACTCGTATTACGACCACATGGCCGGCTTGACCGGGGTGGTTGAGAACGTTTACGCGAAGGACGAGATCGCGGTCAAGATTGATCAGGATTCGCTCAGCGAGACCACCCGCAAAGTGCACTTGGAAGCAACCAAGCGCATGCGGCAGAAGTTTATCGACAATGTGTCAGAGGAGCAGAAGAAGCAGCTCACGCCTGAAGAGCTCAACTTCAGCGCGAATTATGTTCTCCTCGTGCAAGGCGCGGATTTGGAGAAGACGAAGTAATGGCGAGCGTCGACTTTTCTTTTGACGTCGTTTCAAGGGCCGACAAGATGGAGGTCCGGAACGCGATGGACCAGGCCCAGCGAGAGCTGGCCAATCGCTACGACTTCAAGGGCTCCAAGTGCGAAATCAAAGAGGAAAAGGACGATATCACGCTCGTAGCCGACGACGAATTTAAGCTGGATCAGCTCAAGGACATCGTGCTTAGCAAGCTCCTTAAGCGGGGGATCGACATCCGCCAGATCGATTGGGGAAAGATTGAGCCGGGTACCGGCATCAGCGTGCACCAGAAACTTATCTTGAAGCAAGGCATTCCGCAGGACCAAGCGAAGGCGATGATCAAGCAGATCAAGGACAAGGGTCTCAAAGTGCAAGCTCAGATCCAAGGCGAAGAAGTGAGGGTATCGAGCAAGAGCAAGGACGACTTGCAAAAGGCGATCACCTTCATCAAAGGGCTGACTCTTCCCTTTCCGGTCAACTTCGTTAATTACCGATAGGGCACGCCGTTCAATCGCTAGTCTGAAATGCGAGCGGGAATCGCGACGGAAAGACGCGGCTACGGGTGGCGTCTGGGTGCGTGTGGCTTTACTCCTTTTTCATGCCCGATCGATGAACGCAGATTCATGTCTTCTCCTAGGAAAATGTTGGGCTCGCAGGTTCAAACGTGGAAGCCTCGACACGAGGTTGGCGGGCGAGAGCGGGTGGAACTTCCGGGCCCACGTGTCGAGGCAGCGGACGTTCCCCTTTCTCCACTTCCACGGACACCGCGGTGCTCAATGGCTCGGCATGACAAAAAAGCAAAGCCGCATGCGTGGCTCCCCCGGCCCGTCCCACCCAAGACCCCCGCGAGCTGCCCATTTGGCTCGGGTCGGGGGTCTAGTTGCAGGCTTGTCTTAACGGCAAACCAACCAACGCCCCGAGGAAAACTGGTCTGATATTGGAGCGCGACGCAGAGTCCCGGCTTTCAGGGTGATTGGAAGCCGGGCTTGGACGTTGAAAACCCGAGGAAAATTCTCGGGTTGTGAACCATATGGGCTCGCGGACCCTTCATGCTTAGAAGCATGGTCCACAGGCGACTCGTCGGTCTCTCCATTTGCGCTCTCGCATTGCTTTGCCAGCCCGGTTGCGGCGGCGGGGGAGGAGGAGGGGGTTCGGTTGGTGGCCTTCCTGTGGCGCCCGATCCCACTTGCTCTGCGCTTGCCCCGGCTGTTCGGTTGGTGACAGCGGCGCAAATTCAGGCTCGGCTTCATGAGAACATCATCGTGCCCGCGACCAGCATCGAGCATGCGTCCGACATCGGCATCCGGGCCCATACGAATCATCTCATTCTGGCGACGACCAGCCGGGGTGTTGGACCCCAAGGCTTCTCGCCGAGCGGCCTTGACACGGCCTATAACGTCCCATCGAACGGGGGCGCGGGAGCCATCGCACTCGTCGACGCTTTCAACTATCCAACCTCGCTGAACGATTTCAACGTCTTTTCCACACAGTTCGGCCTCCCTACGGAGACTTCCAGCGATGCAACCGCCCCCACCAACACTGCCTTCCGAGTGGTCTACGCCCCGGGCTCAAAGCCGAGCGACGACGGCGGCTGGGCGCAGGAAGCGGCGTTGGACACCCAATGGGCCCACGCGATGGCGCCAAAGGCAAAGATTTACCTTGTGGAGGCCGCGAGCGCCAGTCTCGATGATCTCGCCCACGCGGCAAACGTGGCCAAAGCCCTTCCGGGAGTCAAGCAGGTCGTGATGAGTTTTGGGGCAACCGAGAGCGCGTGCGAGTTCGCCACCTACGACAAATTCTTCCTTCAGAATGGCGTCACGTTCTATTCCGCAGCGGGAGATGACGCGGGCAACCAGGATTATCCTGGGGAGAGCAAGAACGTGGTCTGCTGCGGCGGCACCACACTCAATGTTAGCCTCACGGGAGCCTGGGCCAGCGAGACGGCATGGAACGGGACAGCGTGCGGCGTCAGCCAATTTGAGCCGAGACCACTATTCCAAAACGTTGTCTTCTCCTTGGTCGGTAAATTTCGGGGCGCTTGCGACATAGCGGCAGACGGCGATCCCGCGACGGGCGTCTCCGTCTACGACAGCTTCGCATTCCAGGGAGTCAGTGGATGGCAGGTCTATGGCGGAACAAGCGCCGCCGCGCCAATCCTGGCCGGCATGGCCAACACGGCCCTCGAAAGCCACCCGAGTTCTCAGGCACAAAACGCGGTCTTCTACGCCGAGATCGGCACTGCAAACTTCCACGACATCACAAGCGGTTCCGCCGGCGGCCTCAATGCCGCCACTGGCTGGGACTTCCCCACCGGAGTCGGTTCGCCGAACGGCCTCGGAGGGTTCTAGTCGAAGGATGAAGGATAAAAGAAATGTAGCATCGTCCTTCCTAGGCGATGTATCTGGCTTCCTTGTGAGCCTTGCTTCTGGTCAGTGCCGGGCCGTGAAGTCAGCGAGAAACATCGCCTAGGAAGGACGATGCTACATTCCTTCCGCCTTCCGCCTTCATCCTTTCCCAAAAAGATTGTCGATGAAGTACTCGAGGATTCTGGGGAAGGACATTTGCGAGTGGCCTTGGTCGGGGCCGACCATTAGGTCGAAGGGCTTGCCGGCGGACTGCAAGGCTTGCACCAGTTGAAATGTGTTGGCGGGGTGGACGTTGTTGTCGGCGGTTCCGTAATAAAGGAAAAGCTTGCCCTTGAGCTGTGCGGCATAGGTCATACAGGAGCCGTTATCGTAACCTTTCCGATTCTCGCTCTCCCAGGGGAGGCCCATAAAGCGCTCGGTGTAGATCGTGTCGTAGTTGCGCCAATCGGTGACGGGCGAACAGGCGATGGCTACCTTGAAGACCTCGGGGTGCCGCAGGATGGCCATGGCAGACGAGTAGCCGCCGTAAGACGTGCCGAAGATGCCGACTCGATTTGGATCGATGTACGGCCGCGAGGCGAGAGCTTTTGCTCCTGCAGCTTGGTCGTCGATTTCGGCAATGCCCAGCTTGCCGTAGAGCGGGTCCTTAAATGCTTTCCCACGCCCGGTTGTGCCACGCCCGTCCATGCTCGCAACCAAAAACCCTAGCTCGGTAAAGGTCGGCGGGACGGCAAAGCGTTCGTGGCCGGAGCCGGAATCGGGCCCACCATAAACAGAAATGATAAGCGGATATTTCTTGTTAGGATCGAAGTCGGATGGCTTGTAGAGAACCCCGTAGCAGGACGTCGTGCCGTCGGCCGCCGTATAGGTGAATCTTTCCGCCTTCTTAAGATTCAAGCTGTTGAACTTGGTTAGATCGCTTTCCGCGAGCTTAGCGATCGGCTTTCCGTTCAGCCCTTCAAGGAGGGTAACGGGAGGGGTGTCCAGCGTTTCTTCCGTGTCTGTAAATGCAGAACCGTTGGGAGCGATGCTAACGGTGTGATTAAATGCCGGATCGGACAGCCTCTGATCACCGGTCCCGTCCAGATGCGTGCGGTGCAATTGTAACAGGTAAGGGTTGCTGCCGTCGCGGGCCATGTAGAAGACGACGCTGGACGCGGGGTCCGCTTTTACGATCTCGTCCGCTTCAAAGCTGTTGCTCGTGACCGCGTTATACAGCTTGCCGGAGAGGTCGTAGAGATACCAGTTGTTGAAGCCGTTTCGCTCCGACTGCCACAGGAACCGCTTGGGACCCGGTCGGTTCTCGTCCAGATAAACCATGCCGTGGCTGTTATCGGTCCACGTGTTTGACGTTTCCCGCAGGATCACCCGGCAGTCACCGGTCTTGGGATTGGCAGCGCAGAATTCGAGAATATTCTGCTTCCGGTTGGTCCGGTTAAAGAGCAGCTCTGACCCGTCCGGGGACCACCTGACATCGTAGACATAGGTCCCGATATCGGGCCCGACGCCGCCGTCGAAATGGACGTCGATGGGCTTGCTGTGCTTCGTGGCCATGTTGTAAACGTAGAGGTCCACGATGGGGTTGTCCGCGCCGGCTTTGGGATAGGGCTCAACGTTAAGCGTGTCCTGAACCTTGAGTTGGTCGTAGGCTACGTAATAGTCCTTGACCTTCGACTCGTCGAAGCGATAGTAGGCGAGCATGGCGGAGTCGGGCGACCACCACATGGCGTCTCGGACTCCTAACTCTTCGCCATAAACCCAACTGGCCGTGCCGTACTTGACCCGGCTCGTCTCGCTCCCGTCCTTAGTGATCGCGACTTCATTTTTGCCCGAGTCGTCGCTGATGTAAACATTCCTGTCTCTTTCGTAAGCCTTCAGCTTTCCGTCGGCCGAGTTCTCAGTGCTGTATTGGCGTCCCCGTTCGGGTCTCGGCCGCCGTTCAACATTGCTGCCGGTGCTACCTGCCGGTGGCTTGGCTTGGATCTCTTTGTTCTGGGTCAGATCGAAGGCGTAATAAGTGCCGCCTTTTACGTAGTAGACCAGCTTGCTGGAAGGGTCCCATGTGACTTGCAGATCACCGCGCGCCACGGAGCCCGGGATCTCGCGATTCATCCGCTCGAATTGCTCATAGCGAGGCATCGTCCGCAAGCGTTCTTGGGAGAAAGCGGACGCGCAAAAGAGGAGAAAGAGCGGCGCAAAAAAGACTGGCCGGAAAAGAATGCGGGACATGAAGTTTCTATTCAACCTTAGGAAGCACGGTTTCTGCTTGCCCGGGAGTTCCTGAATCGACGGAACCTGGCAAGGGCATCCCCGCTGCGAACTTAAGGTCGCGCTTTCGCGCAAGCCGCAATGCTTGGGCCATGAGGCCGCTTCGCACGCGCAGTTCGTCGACGGGCGCCGCCGCGTCCAAGTAGCAAATGACGAGGACGCCGATCCATTGTTCTGTGATCTCGTTAAGTTCGACGACCGTCTTGTCGTGCGCAAGACCGTCTGCCGTCTTCATGAACGCGCGTAGATCCTCACAAAACTTCTCCACTTGATCTGCTTCGGACTCGTGGCTGAGCCTCAGTGTGAACTTCTGTCGTCTGAACCGGCGCGCACCAAAGTTCTCGACGGACGCTTTTATCAAGTTGCTGTTGGGCAACGTGATCATTGAATCCTCGAAGGTCCTGATTTTCGTGCTTCTCAGGTTGATCTGCTCGACGATGCCTTCCACTCTGTCGATCTTCACCCAGTCGCCGAGAGCGAAGGGCATATCGAAGAGGATGGTGAGGGATCCGAAGACGTTTTCGACCGAGTCTTTCGCGGCCAGGGCGATGGCGAGACCGCCGATGCCGAGATAAGCGATGTAGCTGAGAATGGGGACGCCCAAGGCGGCCAGAACAGCAAAGATGCCACCAACGATGATGACCGCCGTGACTAGCTTTCTTGTAACGGGGACGAGCAAGCGCTCGGTCCGCTCATCGATGGACTCAGATCTGTGGACGAAGATATCGCAGCACGCATTCCATAGGCTTACCACCAGCCAAATCAGAGCCAGGGAGGAGACAATCTGAACGATGCGGAAAACTAGGATTTCAGGTTCGCCTGGCAGTGACAGACTTGGCAGGACCAGACTCCAGATCAGAGCTGCCACCAACGTGGCCGCTGCCCGGCGTGTGCCTCGCTTGGAACTTTGTGAAAACTCTAAACCCGGAAATTTGTAGCGGGCTCGCAGCATGACGGTGGCGGCTTGGCGAGACCAGTGGCCGAGCAAGAGGGAAATGCCCAGCAAAATGGCAAGCCCTGCCCATTGCCACCCCAACAAACCGAACCACGGCGTGTTATATTGGTCGAGATGCAGTCTCACGACCCAGTCGGGGGGGCTTGCAAACTGTGTTTGGGCCGCGGCCAGGGGTGCAAGAGCGACCAAAACGACCGTCGCCCAACGCCTCATGCAAATAAGCTACCGCATCAAGCCGTAGCATCGCCCTCTGGGCGATGTTTGGAGCGCGTAAGTACGCAACGATTGGAGGCAACGACGATCAAGTGCACGTTCGCCGATTAGACCCCGGCCCCGGTGAAAGCTTGCGTCAGCTGCGAGCTCGCAGGTCGAGGGGCTGGGAGCCAAGCTTGGCGTTGTCCTTCCGACTTGGAAGCTTCGTGTCGACTTTAAGCGAGAAACATCGCCCAGAGGGCGATGCTACATGGTGCTACGTGGCGCTTCGCTTAATGCGCGGTCGCCGTGTCGTCTTCCGACTTTGGCACGTCGACGTCGGTGTCGTCCTCGCCTTCCTCATCCATGAAGTTCAGCTTGACCTTGTTCATTTCGAGTTGCATTCGAACCAGCTTCGAGTAGACGCCGTCCTCATTCTCAAGCAACTCATCGTGGGTGCCCACTTCGACGATCTTTCCGTCTTCCATGACCACCAACCGGTCCGCCGCGCGCAGGGTGCTCAGTCGGTGAGCGATGGCGATGACGGTGCGGCCTTCGACCAAGTTTTCCAGGGCTTCCTGGATCATACGCTCGGTTTCAGTATCCACGCTCGCGGTGGCCTCATCGAGGACTAAGACTTTAGGGTTGTGGAGGATAGCTCGGGCGATGGCGATGCGTTGCCTTTCTCCGCCTGAGAGCCGCTGTCCGCGCTCGCCCACGTAGGTGTCGTAGCCGTCTGGGAAGCC
>JANYLD010000038.1 GCA_025363835.1 Armatimonadota bacterium | reverse complement strand
ATCCCCCTTCGGGTACTTCCTGTAGAGGACCGGAAAAGTTGGACAACTGTCTTAGGGGGTAGTACCCTCGGAGGAACCTTGTCCGAATCGAAGTTAAAGAATCGTCGTGAATTCTCTGCGGAATTCAAGGCACGTATTTGCCTTGAGCTTGTCCGTGGAGATAAGACGCTTTCGCAAATGAGTGCTCTGCATGAGATCAAAGAGACGGTGCTCTCGAGGTGGAAGCAGGAGTTCATCGATCGTGCGGCGCTTGTTTTCGTGGGATCCAGATCGGAGCAGGACGTCCGTCTGAATGAGATGGAGCAAGCCTTGAAGCGCCAGGACGAGGAGATCGCCATTTTAAAAAACACGTATCTGCTCTCAACTCTGAAGAAAGAGGGCAAATCGTGAGACAGCTGACCGGTGAATTCTCCGTAGCCTTGTGTTGCCGGGTTTTGGACGTGCCAAGGAGCTCGGTGCTGTATGTACCGAAGCCAAGAGTGTCCAAGGACCTGAGTGGGTTCAAGGAACTCATCCTCACGCTCCTTGTCACCCACCGCGGCTTTGGGGTGAGAAGGATGCACAAGATGCTGCAGCGGATGGATGTCCATCTAAGCAGACAAGAGGTAAAGCGGGCTTACAAGGAGCTTGGCCTGCTCAAAAAGCTCCCGCCAAGAAGGGTTTACACCACAGACTCGACACACAACGAGCCGCGTTATCCCAATTTGGTTAAAGACCAAAAAGCGGAGCATCCAGACCATATTTGGGCAGCCGATGTGACCTACTTTAGGATCGGCCGCCGAGTGGCCTACCTCGCCCTTGTCATGGACATCTTCACCCGGGAGATCCTGGGCTTTGAGATCAGCTACGCCAATGACACGAACCTCACAATGGGAGCGCTTGCTGGCGCATTGAGAACTGGCAGAATCCCACTCATTCATCACAGCGACCAGGGCTGCACCTACGCCGCAAAGCGCTACGTAAAAGCACTCGCGGCTCTTGCGGTTAGGCTCAGTATGGCCGCCGCCGGCAAGCCGCAAGAGAATGGCTTTGTCGAACGGTTGAATCGCACCGTGAAAGAAGAGGAAATCCGACTCGGCGAATATCGAGACATGATGGAGGCCCGCGTGGGTATCTCAGGATTCGTTCAGCAATACAATGAGAGCCGCATCCACTCGTCCCTGAAGTACCAGACACCGTCTGAGGTCTTCAAAGCTTGGATGGAGGCCAAAGCAGCGTAGGGGCCCCCCCTACAACTCGTCGATTATCTGTCCAGAAATCCCGGTCCACTACATCCCCCACACGTGGGGGAAGATTCGTTGCTCGCTTACCTACGGTTTGGCCGGCGGGAACTGGCCGTTTGGCAAGTTCACGGGTTTGCCGTCTACTTTTACGGCTAGGTGGACGATTTCGATTCGTTTGAGGACCCAATTGTTGTTGGCTTGGGTCCAGGTGTCGGCGTTAAGGCCGTCGATTTCAACTCGGTGGGTTTTTTTGTCGTCGCTTTTCACTCGACCGGTGAAGTGGCTTTCTGTTTGGGCGAGGATTCCGTCAGCGGCCATGTGGAGCTCCTTGATTTTCACGGTCCAGTGGAGTCTGGACCACTTTTTCAAGAGGTCGTTGATGCCTTGTAGGATATCTTCGCGGTTCTTGGTTTCGTGGTTGGGGAAGACGACGGTGACGCCTTGTTGGAAGTAGGTGTCGAAGAACTTGGCGTCCTTGGATGCTATGGCGTCGGAGAAGGCGTTGTAGTGGTTTTGGAGGTCGGCCTTGAGGGTGGATTGGGCTTGGGCGGTTGATAGGAGGGCGGCGCAGGCTAGGAGAGTTAGGGTGGGTTTCATGGGTTTGGGTATTGGGTTTTGGGTGTTGGGCTTTTGTGAGCGGGTAGGTCAAGTGGGTCCCTTAGGTGGAGGTTTTCTGCGTATTTGGGTGTTTACGGAACCCCCTACCCCAACCCCTTCCCCCTCCGCTCGTTCCTCGCGCAAGGGGCAGGGGCTCGGACGCCTACATCCCGGTGGCGAATTTGAAGGGTTTGCCTTTCATGGCTTCGAATTGTTTCTGCTGTGCTGGGGTCAGCGCGTTTTGGACGGCTTTGTCTCGGGCGGCGACCATGGCCATGGGGTTGGCTTTGCCCATGCCGTTGGCTCGGATTTTGTCGAAACCGGCGAGAAGATCGGACTCGGCTTTGGCGATTTTGGTTTTCTGGGCGGCGGTGACGTGGAGTTGAGCTTTGACGTCGTCTCGGAGGACGGCGCCGTAGCCGGCTTTCTGAAGCATTAGCTCCTGGAGTCTCTTGTATTGAGGCTTGGTGAGGATGCCGGGGAGGGCTCTGGCGAACTTGTCTCCGGTGGCGCTGATGGTGCCTCGCATCTTGTTGGGATCGGTTGTTTTTGACTTCTGCATGGCTTCGAAGTTGGCAGTGACTTGGGCTTGCATTCCATTTTCTAGAGCGGAGAGCTTGGCCTTTTCTTCATTGGTAAGCCCCAACTCGGTCTGCACTTCAGGGCGCTCGGCGAGTTGGACGAGGGAGCCGCCGTCTGAGCCGGCGAATCGAAATCGATGGGCCGTGCCGTGGCCTTGGGCGGTGGCGAAGGCGGCTGCTGTCACCAGGGCTGCGAGGATTAGAAGTTGTCTCATAGGTGTCTCAGGCGGGTTGCTGGAAGCGACGTTACCCGGTGGCGCAGTATTGAGTGTTGAGTATTGAGTATTGAGTATTGAGCGGGTCATAGCGGGCCTTGCGCCGATTCCGATCTTCCGGAACCTCCACCCCCGAACCCTTTGAAGCCGCGATGTAAACAGGCGATTTCTGATAAAACGAGTGGCGCGGCGGGTCCGACCCCTCCCCCTCCCCGGCACAATCATCCGGGCAAGGGGAGGGGTTGCTGGGGCTAAGATAGCGATATGGCTGCGAATCCATTTCATACTGCGCAGGCTCAGTTGGATGAGGCTGCGAGGCTGCTTCAACTTGACGACGAGACTCATCAGCTGCTGCGGGAGCCGATGGCAGAGTTACATGTGCGTATTCCGGTGCGCATGGACGATGGCCGGGTCAAGACGTTTTCCGGCTTTCGGGTCCAGTACAACGGGTCGCGGGGACCTTGTAAGGGTGGGATACGGTTTCATCCGGAGGAGACCATCGATACCGTTCGAGCCTTGGCGGCCTGGATGACGTGGAAGACGGCGGTGGTGGATATCCCGCTCGGGGGCGGCAAGGGCGGGGTGATCTGTGACCCGAAGCGTTTGAGCGAAGGGGAGTTGGAGCGGTTGTCGCGCGGGTACATGCGGAAGATCGCCTACTTTATTGGACCGGATCAGGACGTGCCGGCGCCGGATGTTTACACGACGCCGGAGATCATGGCATGGATGATGGATGAATACGAGACGATCCATGGGCGGCATGCGGCGGGCGTGATCACGGGGAAGCCTTTGACCCTGGGTGGATCGCCCGGACGGGGCGACGCTACGGCTCGAGGGGGGATGTTTACTCTTCGAGAGGCGGCCCACGCGTTGGAGATGGATTTGAGTTCAGCAACTGTGGCGATTCAAGGCTACGGAAATGCGGGGATGCATGCGCATGCGCTTGTGACTGAGATGTTTGGATCTCGCGTGGTTGCGGTGAGTGACTCGAAGGGGGGGATTTTGGACGCTCGGGGGTTGGACCTGGATGAAGTGAAGGCGCATAAGGCGGCGACCGGGTCGGTGGTTGGCTTTGCGGGATCCAAGTCGATCTCGAATGAGGACTTGTTGGAGTTGGAGGTTGACGTTCTGATTCCGAGCGCTTTGGAGAACGTGATTACGGGGGCCAATGCCGCTCGGATTAAGGCGAAAGTGGTGGCAGAGTTAGCGAATGGGCCGACCACTCCGGAGGCGGACGAGATCTTGCACAAGAAGGGCGCGTTTGTGATTCCGGACTTCCTTTGCAACGCAGGCGGAGTGACAGTGAGCTATTTCGAGCAAGTTCAGAACGCGGCTTATGACCGCTGGAAGCTCGACTACGTGCACAAGCGGCTTGACGAGCATATGACGGAGGCCTTTCGGGCTGTGTATCAGATGCGGCAGGACCGCAACGTGCATACGCGTTCGGCCGCTTATTTAGTGGCCGTGCAACGGGTCGCGGAGGCCTGCCGGGCTCGTGGCTGGGTTTCTGGGCGGGCGGCCGTGGCAACGGCGGGGGTCAACGGAAACGGGCGGGTTAGAGTGAGTTCTTAGCTCTCTAATCCTGTTTGTACTGTCATCCCGAAGGTGCCGCGAAGCAAGCCGAGGGAACTTATTTCAACGCTTGATTTGCGGCA
>JANYLD010000018.1 GCA_025363835.1 Armatimonadota bacterium | reverse complement strand
CATCAGCACTCCCAGCTTTGGCGTGAGCTCTATTGCCGCTCCTTCGACTGTGCCTGGTGCGAGCGCGACCTTTGCGGCGACCTTTACCACTCCGGCTACTCCGGGGACTTACCACTTCCAGTTCCGCATGATGCATGGCGGAGTCAAATTTGGGCAAGCGACGCTCGACGTCATCGTCACGGTGACCTAAACCAACAGCGCAGGCCTAAAACCGTAGAAACACAACATAGCACCCAAGGGCCGACCTCTAACCCGCTCTTGGCCCACGACACCCCATCCAAGTCGTCTCGATGCCTTTGGCCATCAGGAGCTCAGACAACTGCCCGACGTGACCCTGCAGGTGCCGCAGGTTCATGAGCTGATGGTCGAGTTTGGGCATGTTTTGGTACCAAGAAAATCCAGTTTCAAGAGCGTCCAAATCAAGCGCATCCACCCCCGCGTCTACGTTGGAATTGAGCCAATCGATGTATTCCAGAATGTCAGCCTTGGAATACGCGTCGACACCCTCCGGCCCCTGGGCAAGGCTCCGGCATTCGTCCCTTCCCTTCTCCCATTTCCGAAACGACTCCTCACTTTGCGCCATGTAGAGATGAGTGTAAAAGGTGGCGTGGTAGGCAATGCGCCAGTAATTCCTCGGATGCGCTCCCGAGAACCACAAGTCTTCCGGACATAACTCGACGGTCTCGCGCAGCATCGCCAACCCGGCATGGTATTGCCCCTTCAGAGCGGATTTAACGTTCATTCGAGTCTGAGATTACCGGGGCAGGAGCGTTGCGATGTCTCTGAAGAAGCATCCCAAATTCCAAATCCTAAACCCCAAATCTCACATCCCAAATCTCACACCCCGCACCCCGCATCCCGCATCTCGTATCTCGTATCCCAAATATCAAATCCCACATCCCGCATCCAGCATCCCGCATCTCAGATCTTGCATCTCGTATCCCAAATCTGACATCCCAAATCTCACATCCCGCACCCCGCATCCCGCATCCCGCATCCCGCATCCCGCATCCCGCATCCCGCATCCCGCATCTTGCATCTTGCATCTTGCATCTTGCATCCCAAATCCCCATCGTCACATGATCACATCATCATCTGTATACTTCGCTCCCTAATGAGGGTATTCCTAACCGGCGGCACGGGCTACATCGGCTCCTACATCGCGCTTGAGCTCGCCGATGCGGGCCACCAGGTGACGATCCTCGCGAGGAACCCCGATAAAGTCCAGGCTCTCGCGCGAAGACCAGAGATTTCGTTCATACAAGGCAGCCTGGATGACCTCGATCTCATCCGAAGCTCGCTGCCAGGCCACGAGGTCTGCATCCACAACGCTATCTACTGGGAGGAAGAGCCCACCGAACTGGAACTGAAGGACACCCGGGCCTCAAACGCCATCTTTGAGGCAGCCGGCGAAGCCGGTCTACAGCAGGTCATTTACGCATCCTCCGTCGGTGTTCACCGACCTTTTACAAGCGATATGAACGAAGAGGCGCGCATCCAACCGGCCGATTTTTACGGCGCCACAAAGGCATGCGGAGAAATGTTCCTCGCGGCCTTCTCCCACCAGTACACAACCCGGTTCAACATCATTCGCCCAGGGCCAACAATCGGCGTACCGGTCGAGAGATCGATCAAAGCCAACTCCCACAGCCGATTCAGGGAAATGGTTCTTGCGGCTCGCTCTGGGGAAGACATTAAGGTGCTTAAGGGTGACGGCAGGCAGTTTGTCAAGGCTGGCGATCTCGCCCGACTCTATCGCGCTGTCCTTGAATCCGACAAGAATGGCGAGACTTACCTGTGCCTCGCCGCCGATTTCACAACATGGGAGGCGATCGCAAATGTAACCGTCGGCGCACTTAACTCCAAAAGCCGCGTTATCGTCGAACCCTTCCATGGCCACCAACCGCCGCCATCGTTCGACGTAAGCAAGATCGACCGCCATTTCGGCCTCGTCTTTGAAGCAGGCTCTGCCATCGAGGAGCACATTGACGATCTGTCAAGGTCCATGAGCTAACAGCTTCCTTTTCACCCTAGGCTGAGCGCCGGCCGGCCCGCCGTAGGTCGGTCGGTCGTAGCAGCTCATGGTAAGTTTTTGAAAATGAGCCGCACACCTTTTGCTTCGGTCGACGACTACCTCGCCGCGGTCCAGTTACCTGAGGCGCGTGCCTCGCTGGAAAGACTCAGATCCATCATCAGGGAAGAAGTCCCCGAGGCGGAAGAAGTTATCAGCTACGCGATCCCGACCTACAAACTCCACGGGTTTCTGTGCTCCTTCGCCGCGTTCAAGCACCACTGCTCCTTCTTTCCAGGCCATACCGTTCGAAACTTCACGGAAGAACTCAAAGGCCACAAGACGGCCAAAGGGACGATTCAATTTCCGCATGACGATCCACTTCCGGATGCCCTCGTCCGCTCAATGTTAAAGGCTCGCAAAGAGGAGAATCTGGCCGCCGTCAGCCAATAACCGCTCGGACTTCTTCTTTCCCTTTCTTATTCACTCGCCAAATGAAAGCGTCCAGCACGTAGTGCGTGACCTGCGGCATCGTCAGCAAAGGGACTAGCAAGATCAGCATGGTGGCCGAAGCCGGGATGTAAAAGCCGCCGAAAACGTTAGCGTGCTCTCGCCAGACCGCCCGGTCCCAGATGCTTTCCTCAAAGTAGGCGAAGGTGAACAGAGCGACCACGTAAAGCGGGATGTATTTGAGTTGGAAGAACTTCAAGAACCGGTTTTCCGCGTACGCCTTGTTCGCCCGCTTCCGATATTGATAGATCCAGATCAGCGCAATGTACGGAATGCCATGGGAGATGATGTTGATAAGGGTGAACGGCAGGTCCCCGTTGAAGAGGATAATCCCGGTGCCCCACGCCGCCGCAGTGGCGATGAGAAGTAAGCACTTCCCGAGGTTGAGGCTTCCCGTGACGCGCCAGCGATTGGCTTCCTTCACCAAGAAGGCCCCGATGGAAAGGACATAGATGGCGCGACAAATCAACTCTGGCCAAACCGACGGGATGTGGATGACATCGAAGTCGCTGAACCATTGAAAGTTGCGCGGATAGGTGTGCCAGTAGACGAGCGGATAAACCGTGGCCATGTAGATCGCCACTTGATCGATCCGGTAGCTAAGATCGCCGACCGGTTCTCCGCGCCGGTAAAGCATGAGAAATCCATACTGCTGGCGAACGAAGTGATAGATCGCGAAGTAAGCGATGCAAGACCAAAAAACCGTTGACCCAAACATGGCATAGAGAAGCACGCCAGAAAGCCAACACACCACAGGCACCACCGTGTAGAGCGTCCGCCGCTTCTGAAATTCGTCCCTGTCGAAGTAAGTCCGGAATAGAGAACTGTAGACGTGCGCCACGTCGACGCCGAGAACGAGGAGAATCCATAGCCAGATTGGCGTCTGGCTGATCTGAGAGAGCTTGCTGCCCCAGATAAGGACGACAGCGGTGATGGCGACCGGAGGGCCGATGATCGCGCTCAGGTCAAACTTCGGAGAGTAGATCCAGGGAGTCTTGACGTGCATTAGACGATAGGCATGTAAAGGTCGGTAATGAGCTGATTCGGCGGCGTCTCGCTCGCATCATTTACGTAAACTTCATAGGCTGGATTGTCGCTGATTGTTCTGCGGAGGTCGTTCTCCACATAGCGAGTTAATTGTGACCAAATCGGGGCCAGCTGTTCGTAGGGGCCAACGAACCGAGTGGTCACATAGGGACCGCCCGCGATCTGGGTGTCTTCCAATGGGAGAACCGTGTTGTTTGAGAACTGGAAGCTGTCTGGCACCTCTACACACGCGGCCGATCGCAATTGTGCGGTGGCAACATAATCCGGGTTGTCGTAGTAGATGCCGATCGTCTTTTGAACCGGCACGTTATTGGCCGTCACCCACGTCCAAAGCTGATTGAAGACAGCTCCGACGTCGTCGTAGGATCCCGTATGCCGAAGCATGACGATGCGAATGGGCGGCTGCTGAATGACCTGAGCGTTCATGGCGTTTTGTTTATCTTACAGCGTGCTACTCGTAAATCATAAATCGTAAATCGTAAATCGACGGACCGGCCGTTGTCCTGCCTTTGGATCAGGCGCTCGGTTGCGGGGCCTTCGGACGGAAATAGTGAGGGACGAAGCGAGCAAGGTCTTCTGTGATCGGGCCGTTGGATTCTCTGACTCCAATCCCCCGCGCCACGGAATCAATCACCCAGGAGCCGATGACAGCGTGGTTGCCATCGAAGTTTGGGAGGGGAGCGTACGCTTGATAGATATTTCCTCCCCTGTCGTACGGTCCGGAGTTCTCGATCACATCATCACGCACATGGATAGAAACGTTGGCCCCTTCCCTCCCTAGAAACGGCTTCCGCACGTACTCAACCATGTCTCGGGGGCCGTCCAAAAATGCCGGGAGCAGATAAGGGTGGTCGGGATACATCTCCCATAGAATTGCGAGGATGGCCTTGTTGGAAAGTACCATCTTCCAGATCGGTTCGATCCACTGCAAGTGGCCATAAGTGCGCAAGGCACGCGGACCAAACTTGTCCGTCAGGATCCACTCCCACGGATAGAGCTTGAAGAGGGTCTGGATGGGCTGGAGGTGTTGATCGACAAACCGGTGCTCGTTCACGTTCCAGCCCACTTGCCCCATCTCCATCAGAGTGACTTCGAGTCCAACCTCCGCCGCTGTGTCCATCATAACGGCGGTCGTCATGATGTCTTCCATGGCATCCATGCATCCAAAGTGAACCTTGCCCGAACTCAAATACCCCTCGTCCTTCAAGCTTCGCCACTTCCCTACCAGACCCTCCCAAATGGAGTTAAACTGGTCGGCGCCCGGCTCAACCTCTTGCAGCCAATGCCACTGAATGACGGCCGCTTCAAGGAGGGAGGTCGGCGTGTCCGCGTTATATTCGAGCAGCTTTGGCGGCCCGTTCCCGTCATAGGCCAGATCGAATCGTCCGTAGATCGCCGGTGGGTCGTCTTCCCATGCTTGGGTTATGGCCGCTTGGGCGGCCCTCGGAATGCGAAGCCGGCTGAAGCTCTGATCCTGGACGATCTTCTCAACCGCAGCGAGACACATCTCGTGCAGCTCATTGGTGGCGGTTTCGAGGATTTGGATCTCGTCCGGCTCAAACACGTACGCTGCCGATTCGTTCCAGTAAGGCTGGTCGTCGACGGTATGAAACGTGAGGCCAAGGTGTTCGACCTTTTCCCGCAGGTCAGGACGAGGTTCGCGCGCCTCTCTGCGCATTAACCGCCGTAGCCGCCGCCGCCATAGCCGCCGCCGTAGTAACCGGACCGGCCGAAGCCGCCGCTGTGAACGAAGTGTGCGCCTGGGGTGCCGTTATTGCATGCCGACGCAGGGATGACGTTGCCGTAGGCATCCTGGCATTGGTCAGAACCGGACGAGCACCCGTTGCTGGCCAGCGTGGCCGCGAATGCAACGATTAGGGCAGCGGGGACTTGGGCCGATTTCTTCATTGCCGCTTCAACACTACCACAGATAAATTGATCAAATCTGCGTAAAAATGGCTGACTCGGACGCCTCGAGTCATGACCGTTGTCCAGACAGGCCTAGCCCGGACCGGGCCAGAGCCTCCCTCCGGAACTCCTCCCCTGCAGCATCCGAACGACCAATCACCACCTGCGCGGGAGTCGGTGAGTCCCCGAATCGTGAGGGGGCGTCCAGAAAAAGCGGCGGCAGGTCGCCGCACTCCACAGGTCTTACCTTGGGACGAGTAAGGCGTCGATTTGCTGGTTGGCGTCTCGGAGTCGCTGACAAAGGGCGAGGGCCGCATTCTTGTAAATCGTGGACTCCAGTTTGGGCGTCTTCGCCATTAGTTCTTTCAGCCTGACGGCGGGAATGACGGCAATCTTGCTTTCGCCAACCGACGTTATGTTGGCAGTCCTGCCATGGCCGTCCAGAAAGGAGATTTCGCCGATCATGGCGCCTGCCCGAAGCTCATCGATCAGTTCGCCTTGAACGGACTCCACGCGGACTCGACCCTCGAGGACAATCATGATGTCCTGATTCTTATCTTTAACACTGACCACGGTCTGGCCGGCGGTGAAATCTCGAAATTCACAAATCACATGAATGCTGTCCACATCGCCTAGGGTTGCGCCATGAAGGAGATAGTTTTCGGACAAGAAGTAAGGGTCCATTTCGGAAGCAAGCATAGCACTTGGGGAGGAAGCTATAAGCTTGAGTCTTGAGCCTTGAGCGCAGGGCAATGGGTGACGGGTGACAACTCGTCCTTCGAAGCTGCCGGGCATCGGTCGATCCTAAAGGCTCAAGGCTAAGGGCTCAAGGCTCAAGGCTAAAGGCTAAGGACTCAAGACTCAAGACTCAAGGCTCAAGGCTCAAAGCTCAAAGCTCAAAGCTCAACGCTCAAGGCTCAAGGCTCAAGGCTCAAGGCTCTCCCTACCTCTGCAACACCGTGTACCACGCAAAGAGATCGTGTTGGAGGTCCATGGCTCCATCGCCCTGGTCCCAGCCGAGAA
>JANYLD010000017.1 GCA_025363835.1 Armatimonadota bacterium | reverse complement strand
CATCAGCACTCCCAGCTTTGGCGTGAGCTCTATTGCCGCTCCTTCGACTGTGCCTGGTGCGAGCGCGACCTTTGCGGCGACCTTTACCACTCCGGCTACTCCGGGGACTTACCACTTCCAGTTCCGCATGATGCATGGCGGGGTCAAGTTTGGGCAAGCGACGGCGGATGTTGTAATTACGGTTACGTAAGGGTGAGAGGTGGGTCCGGTTTAAGCAGCTTTAGGCTTTGCGTTGTTTGCGGTCCGTCGCTCCTGCATGGGCTCCATGCTTGAGTAATGCACCACTCGGTTGCGGCCGGCGGTCTTTGCGTTATAGAGAGCCTGGTCCGCACGCTCAATCAATTCCCGGGGATTCTCGGTTGAATTGTCCAAGGTTACAAGACCAAAGCTGGCTGTAACGGCACGCGAGTTCCATGGCTCGTTCTGAATCGCGAGCCGGAATCTTTCCGCAGTCTCAATCGCGTCATCTTCCTTTGCGCCATTCAAAATCATTGCAAACTCTTCCCCGCCATATCGGGCCGGGAAGTCGGTGCCGCGGGACTGATCTTTCAAAACCCGAGCAAACTGCCGCAGCAAATCGTCTCCGGACTGGTGGCCAAAGGAGTCGTTGAAGCTCTTGAAGTGGTCGATATCGACGAGCATAAGAGAGAGCGGCCGGCCGGTCACGCGGTGCTCCACCATCCGCTTCTCCAGTTCCTCATGGAAACGGCGGTGGTTCCACAGCCCCGTTAAGCCGTCGGTGACGGCAAGGTGCTGCAGTCTTTCGTTTGCCTGCACCAGGGCTCGCTTCTGTTCTTCCAGCTTCACCGCAAACTCGTTGATCTGCTGCATCTGAAGATGGATGCGGCGTTCGGCGAGCTCGCGCTCTGTGATATCCAGGTTGGCGCTGATAGCTCCAAGCGGGCCACCTTCGTTGTCTTCTAAGCAGAAGAGACTGCAGGCGAAATAGCGCAAGTCCCCTTCGGCTGCCCGGTAGGACCAATCGACGCTGGGAGGCATTGAGCCGCCGAAAACTCTCTCAACAACGTCGCGCGTCCAGAACGGCTTTTCGCTATCTTTCAGAACGTCCCAAACCGGTCTCTGTAGGGCCTGCCTCGGCTGAATATTAAATTTGGCTTGGGCGGCCCGGTTCCACTCATGGATCAAGCCGTCCCTATCAAAGGTGAAGCAAGGTACGGGCAAACCGTTAAAGAGCTCTTCAAAACGCTTGGAGGCCAACAGGAGGCTGGCGTTCATCGCCTTGACTTTCTCGTTGGCACGGCCCAACTCGCCAAATTGTCTCTGGAGGTTGTCCTCCATGGCGAGAATTCTGCGGGCGACGATGAGTCGCGCATGAAGCTCGTCTCGATCCACTGGCTTGACCAGGAAGTCGTCGACTCCGGCGTCAAAGGCTTCAACCCGGTCGGCACGCTCACCCTTACTTGAGCACAGGACGAAGTAGGTGTAGACGCCGCCGTGTTGCCGGATCTCGCGGCATAGCTCGACACCCGTCATCTCGGGCATCATCCAGTCGGAAATAACAAGTCGGTAAGCATGGGCGCTGTGCATCTCAAGCGCTTCAACGCCCGTCTTGGCGTGATCGGTCCGCAAGCCTTGATGCTCTAAAACTTTGCGCATCAGGGCTGCAGCAACCGGGTCGTCTTCGACCACCAGGATTTTCGCAGCCCTCGTGCCAGTCAGGATGTCTTGCGCAGCTCTCAACCTAAATAACCTAAACCTTTAGTCCAAACCAGCTTCAAAGCGCCCTTCCGGGGCGGGGCGGAAGCTTTGCCCAATGACCCCAACGGCACAGCCAAGCACGACGCAGCAATCCCGTACCTTAAAAGAATCGGCAAAACACACTCGAATGCTTAGGGGCCCGGGCGACCGGTTTGGAGTTTGTAGGTTTGTGGTTTGTGGTTGGTGGATAGTGAGGGGTGGAGGGTGTGGGGAGCCAAACGCCCCAACACCCCACAACCTGCCAACCACAAACCACCAACCACCAACCACACATTTACGGCGTGATCGCCGTAACAGTGGTTTCCGTTCGCACATCGTTGAAATTGTCGAGGTGCGTGACGCGGAGCACATAGTAGGCGCCTGCATCGCCGCCGCTCACGTCACTCAAGGCGGGCAGCCTAGAGATGAACAGTCCATCGCAGGCGTTCGTGTTCCCGGGGAATTCGTTGCCTGCGGCACTGTCAACCAAGGTATCGGCGCCGTTGGCGTGGACGTACACGCTCGCTTGGAATTCCGCTTGGGCGAAGGTGAAGTTATCCAGATATCCGAAGAACTGGAACCGCAACACTGTCGGCCCTTGAGTCACAAAGGTCTGATCCGGGAGGTAATTCTGGCCCAAATCGTCCCCGAAAAGGAGATCGCTCTTCTTGGTAAAGTGCTCGTAGATGGCCGCTCCGGCGGGACCCTGTGCACCCGTCGCCCCGGTGTCGCCCTTGGGGCCTGTGGCGCCCGTGTCGCCTTTCACGCCCTGAGGTCCCGTCGCCCCTGTGTCCCCCTTGACGCCTTGAGCTCCAGTTGCACCGGTTGCCCCCGTGTCACCCTTGAAGCCTTGCGGACCCTGGGCACCAGCGGCACCCGTCAGACCTTGAACGCCTTGGGCTCCGGTGGCGCCGGTTGCTCCGGTATCGCCCTTAAGACCTTGCAGACCTTGCGCTCCTGTGGCTCCGGTGTCTCCTTTGACGCCCTGCGGTCCGGTCGCGCCGGTCGCGCCTGTGTCACCCTTGGGACCCTGAGGACCCTGAGGACCCATCGCGCCTATCGGTCCTACGGGACCCACGACGCCTTGCGGTCCCTGTGCGCCGGTTGCGCCGACAGCACCCGTAGCGCCCGTTGCTCCCGCTGGTCCCACTGGGCCTTGAGGTCCGACCGCCCCGATCGGACCTACCGGTCCAACCTCACCTTGTGGCCCCATCGCACCGGTGGCACCCGTAGCGCCGGCTGACCCGGCAACGCCTTGAATACCCTGCGGCCCCGCCGAGCCCTGAGGACCCGCCGGTCCCGGTACCGTCAACGCGGAAACCGCGCCGGAAGACAACATGCTTAGCGCGATGCCGCCTGTTGGAATAAAAATTGTTACCGTTTGGGTAGACCCACCGCCAGCCAAACCCGGCCCTGCGACGACGTTTTTAACTGCCGCCTGCCCATAACAAGATGCTGCGCCTACCGAACCGAGAATGACGGCAAGGCTTAATCTTCGTACCGTTCCACTAAACTTCATTTGTATCCACTCCAGATGTGCTGGGACAGTGAGCCCAGAGCGTCAAGCCTGACCTCTGGCTCCAAACGAAACTCACACCACTAGGATGATTGTGGTGTGAGTCCCTTCCATGAACAGCCGTGAAATTACGGGTTCCTGGGAGTGAAATTGGTGCAGTCTGGTAAGTTTGCTGCCCTTTTACAAATCGGCAAAATTATCAGTGATCAATCCGACACAATCTGCCGTTGCAGATAGGCTCATTTGGCTCGCTTGAAATCTTGAACGATGCGATTCTTAGTAAGAATGAATTCGTCATTCCCCTTCCAGACCACCGGCCCTGTTTGCGCAACCTTAAGTTGTGCGTTGATGTAAGGCATCAACTTGGCCTTCTGCATCGGCGAAAGGCCGTCCAATTGCATGGACAGCGGAATGACGGTTAGCATCTTGTCCTTCGAAGACCAGTTTCCTATTCCCGTCAGTTTATAGGGCGTCTGACTAGGACCGTTAGTAGCCACAAAGGACATCGTGTGATCCGGATTGAAGGTCATAGTCGCGTCGCTTCCTTGAGCGGGAGCAGGCGTTTTCCACGTGCCGACGAAACCATCTTGATGCTTGCAAGCTGTCGCGAAGACAAGAACCGGCAGTAACAAAATAAAGCTCTGAGCGCGCTGACGCATTTTTTCTGTGCGAATCATGGTGACCCCGTCTAAACCTTTGCTTGGCTGCAAGTGCGGCCTCACTCATTTTCGGAAGAAACCAGCAATTACGTGAGACCTCGCGTCTGCCTCTCCATGATCGCAAAAGACGAACACAGGTCTTTCGACGTTGCCTGATCTGCCAGGGGAGATCGATAGAGAGTCAAGAAAAACCTAAGCTTCGCATCAGACGCCTTTGCGAAACGGTTGATCACAGATCACAGGTCGCACCAACCTCAAACCACAAACTACAAACCACAAACCACAAACCACACAAAAATGGGCGGTGAGGGACTCGAACCCACGGCCACCTCGGTGTAAACGAGGCGCTCTACCACTGAGCTAACCGCCCGAAGTGCGCATCTTACAGCAGAAACACGGCGAATAGCACGTCCTACTGTTGGCGTAATTATGGAGCAGTGTGTACAATGACCGCACATTCCGGGATGAAGCGACTACTGCTCGCAATGCTGTCATGGATGATAGCAATGGCGGCGTTCGGTGCTCAGAGCCGTTCGGCGCAGGTCATTTACACCTATCACGACCCCATGTCCGAGGCCGTGTATCGGGTCGCGGACGAGTGCTACGCACCCGTCTTTGCGGTTGAAGATTGGGGCTGGAAGGTCCAACTCGACCGAGACGATGTCAAGCTGATTGCCGAAGGCAAGAAGATCACCGTTCCCATTCGAACCGTCGGGGGCCGGCAAGTCATTCCCGTGAAGCTTGCTCTGGAGAAGCTGGGTGCGGATCTAACTTGGGACGATTCCAGCAACACTCTTATTGCCAAGAGCCTTGTCAACGGCATCAAGATCGACGGCAACAAGCTCGAGATCAGTTCCTCGCTTCCCGTTAAAGCAAACATCTTCTCGATGGACAATCCATCGCGCCTGGTGGTGGATGTTCTCGGCGCCAAACTGTTGGACGACGCGACGATCTCGATGACAAAGAACTCGCGCATGAAGCAGTTCAAGCCGGACGTCGTGAGGGTTGTGGTGGAAACGCCGGACGCTCAGAAGCTGGCTCAAGCCACGTCAATCGCTTCAAACGACTTAACGATAAGCCTCGATCCAAACGCGCCATCCGTCGTCGCCAAACCGGTTGGGCCGCCTCCGGGAGAGAATCCGGACGGCACAGATTCAAGCAGCCCAGACCAACCGGGGCCTGGTCAGACTGGTTCGCAAACGCCCCGGGCCAACGGCCAGCCTGGCGACCCTCAATTTGCAGATTTGCTGGTTGACGCTGAAAGCTCGAGTTCGGTGCTGGTGCTCCTTCGAAACGCGGGCGCGTTAACCGGGCCTGTGGAGTTCCGAAAGCCCGACCCAAGCACCCTTGACGTGGTTCTGCCTGGGGCGCATCTCAAGCTACCGGACGATTTCAAACTGAAAACGAAGAGCGTTATCCAGACCATCGCAGTGCAAGGCGCCAACGTCACGATTCTCCGCCTAACATTGGCTCGCCCGATGGGAGCCCAAGTGACGTCGGATAGCGGCGAGATTCGGATTCAGCTCTCCAAGCCCAATGTCGGCAACGGACAGCTTGCAGGCAAGATCGTGGTGATCGACCCCGGCCACGGCGGCCACGACACGGGCGCTCACTCCAATGGGGTCTACGAAAAGAACCTCACGCTGGCCATCAGCCTGAAGACGGCCGATGCCTTGGCGGCCGCAGGCGCAACGGTGGTGATGACCCGCAAGTCAGATGTCTTCATCCCGCTTTTGGAGCGCAACAATATCGCCGACCAAGCGCAAGCGGACTTCTTTATCGCCATCCACATCAACTCAAACACGCTTGCAAACAGCATGAGCGGCAGCATCGCCTTTCACCATAAGGGCAACGATACAAGCCGGGTCTTCGCCGAGTGCATCCAGAACGAAATCGCGCAGATCAGCAAGCTGCCGAACCTCGGCGTTTGGAGCGACGGAAAGATCTACCAGAGCGGATTTAGCGTCCTAAGAAATGCGGGCCAGCCTGCCATCCTCCTGGAACTGGGCTTTATCAACGACGCCCGGGACCGAGCTCGATTGCAGACTCAAGACTTTCAGGATGGAGTGGCACAGGCCATCGTAAGCGGATTACAGGATTATTTAGGCAATGGCAAACCGTAAGTCGAACAAGATCCCAATCATCGCTTCCCTGCTGCTGGTGAGCGTGGTCGGCGGCTCCGTGATGGGCGCTTACGTCTTAACGACGCCTCAGGCCCAGCATGTCCCCCCTGCCTTGCGTCGTGTAGCCAAAGCAGATGCGAAGGAGCCACGCGACCATGAAAGACGTGTCGTCCCTCACATCAGCAATAAGGGCGGCACCAACTTTGCGACGGCGGACATCAAATTTCCCCCCGGCGTTGACCATCGCGTCTACCTGGTAAACGACTTTTTGGGTCAGCTTTATGGCAAAGGGCTTGGCAATCCAGATGCGAAGGCAATTGGCATCGACGTGCGGGACGGCACCGCCTATCTGGATTTCAACCGTGCCTTTGATCAGTCAACCGGCACAATGGACGAAGGGACGATCCTAAACGGAATTCTCCTCGCCTTGGGCCAGTACACCGACATCGATCAAGTGCAGTTCGAGGTCGAAGGCAAACCAATGGAGTCGTTGGGAAACATCGACCTAACCGTGCCCCAGCCCGTCCTCAGACCCGGGCAAGCGCCCGTCAGCACCAGCGGCATGGCGCCGTAAGCGGAGAGCGTTGAGCCTTGAGCCTTGAGCCTTAAGCCTTAAGGGGCAGATGTCAGCGTTAGCTGGTCACTCGAGTGTCAGCGTTACCTGGTCACGGACGTCGTTAGCAGGTGTGGTTACGAAAGAACAAGACTTCGGATTCTCTTCGCCGTAAAATCGCGGAGTTGCACGCTCAGGG
>JANYLD010000013.1 GCA_025363835.1 Armatimonadota bacterium | reverse complement strand
CCGCCGCAAGCGCCGTACTGAAAGAAGAGACGACGATTGGAACGACCGTGATCGCAACGCCCGCACCACCGGCACCGGTCGTGTTCACGTTTAAAGTAATCTGCGTCGCCGAGTCGACGGACAAGATCGTCGCACCGACTGGAATTCCCGTACCGCGCACCAAGTGCCCGACCGCCATTGCCGTCGTCGACGGAATACTTGTGATTTGAGCCGGCAAGCCGCCGCCGGCACCAGGCACGGTCCCTGTCGTCACGATATCGCCCGTGATCACGTCCAGCGTGAAAGTGATGTAAAGTCGCTGCGCCGCTACGGCGTCCCAATTGATCGTGACGGGAGCGCCGTTTGAACGTATGACGGTCGCCGACTTCGCGCCAAACATGCCCGCGCCCGCACTTCGTTTCGAATAAATCGCTTGAGCGATATCCGCGTCCGCTCCGCCGTTCACCACCACCCAAATGGAATGACCCGGCACGCCGTCGGAGTTCGTGCTCCCCGTGATATTCTCATTCACGGTCGCGGAAGTGACTCCGTTCACATTAAGTAAAGCCGCTTCCATGGCGTCCGCGAAACCGCGTGAAGATAAGGCGACCGATCGTTTGCGCCTGAGCTTCACATCTGAGTCAAGCTCCTGCGGGAGTCCGATCGAAAGGGCCGCCGCATAGTTATATACGGAGGTCACGCCGACGACGACGGTTACGGGAGTGGTGAGCGTCCCGATTGAGGTCCCGATTGCGCCCGTGTTGGCGGCTCGGAACACCAAGATGGTGGCTCCCGCCGCGCCGATTGAAAAGGAGTTCGTGAGATAGAACAGATTGCCCGCGTTATCAGAGACCGTAAAAACAGGGCGCGTGAGATCAGGAAGCTGGTTATTGATATCAGAATCGAGGCCGACCAAGCTCACTGCCCTGTCCGTCACGACCGTCACGTCGGTCAGGGTGAAAGTCCCGCCCTTTCGTTTGATCCCGTTATAGGCGATCCGGGAATCAAGCGTCACACCGATTGCCTGATCCGGGTCAAACGACGTGTAGACTTGAGTCACCAAGTCGAGCGTATCTAAAATCTGTTGAGCGAAGTTATTCAGGAGTTGCCCGTCCGGGCTATTTGACGCGAGATTAATATCCGCGCCGTAAATCGACTGATAAGCCGCCGTGAGATCCGCCACGATCTCGGCATGAGTTTTAGTCGTCAGTCCCGTTTGATCAATCATGTTAGGCATAGTTAAGAGATCCCCAGGAGTCGAAAGGTTCCCGATGGCGCGGGTGAAATAGTGAGTCGAACGACTGAAATGCTGATCGGCTGAACCGCGCCCACAACAGGAGCGTACCCGTTTGCCACATCGTAAAGAATCCAAACTGCGATTCGGGCGTCCCGGATCGTCGACGAAACGTCGACGTCGATAGACGTTTGACCTGTGAAAATAATATCTTGCAGAAATTTACTGATCCCGGAATAAGGGGTAACAGGGATGGTCAAAACCCCAGCAACGGATGCACCAAAAAGAGAAGTCGCCGCGTAACTCACGGTCAGATTTCGATTCGTATCGAGCGCGGCGTTTAGTTCAGTGACGGAAGTGATTCCGTTCGTATTGAGAATGGTGGCCTTGATCGAGAAAAGAAGGGCTGCTTCATTTTTTGAACCGAGCAAGTTGAACCAATCAATGCCTGATTCTGCGTCAAAGAAACAATCGCCCAGAAAAGAATAGAGCCGCGTCTGAACATCGAGCGCAATTGCGTTTTGATCGGTCAGATAATTTCCGAGACCGTTTCCGAAAGTCCAGTCCCCGACGGAGTTTAGCATTCGCATTCTCATGTGAGTAACCCCGCGATTGTCGTTTTATAGGCCGCAAGACTCGCAGACACCGCCGCCGCTGCGGGAATAGGCATTCCGCTCCCCGGCGTGATGCTCGAAACCAGAGTCGATACCTGATCAATGATCCCGTTCAAAACGGTTTTTAAATCAGTCGCCTGATTCGCGATCTTCACCGTACTGCTGAGTTCGAGCACCGTGGTTCCAAGTCGGAACCGAGCGTGCGTACCCGAGTAGTCAGAAAAGGATTTCGTCATCGGTCTCAGCCCACAAATGAAAACGGCATCTGAGAAAGAGTGAAGTCGTCCGGTGCTCGGTTCTTTTCCGGTCTGACCCGTGACTAACCATTCGTCGAGATCCCGGTCGTTGAAACAAAGAAGACCCGTGTCGCCTTGCGAGATCGGAAATTCCAAGCTCGCAGTACCGCCGCCCAAGATCACCACCGGGCAATCGGCGAGAGGGGCGTACTCGACGAGTAACCCGCTGATTTTTCTTTTATAATTGACCGATACGACTGCGAGTTGAGTACTCGGATTAAAACTCTGAACCGTCCCGAGCGCATGGCAATTCGTGGCAAGCAGCGTTGCCCGGCGCTCTAATTGTAAAAGATCATATAAGTCTGGGTTGCTCGGGATGAGCCGCTCACTCATGGGCTCACCAAGGTAAAGAGTGAATTCACGAGTGAAGCGTAGTTCGTCATCTCCACTGTAGTGATAGCAGTCCCGCACGTCGTTGGCGAAATGATTCCTTGGTGGTGGATCGCCGTGATTTTATAGAACCCATTGAAAGTCGGGGCCGTCTTTGACTTTAACTCCACCCCTTGGCCGAGAACTAAACTCGGTTCAAAAACCATCCGAACCGTGATCAGGGTCGCGTTAATTTTCGGAGTCCCGATCAGCCCACTGGCCTCACTGATGAGTGGCGTTGGGCCGGGTAAATATTCGTTATCGTTTAAACAATAAGCTTTCTGATTGAAGATAAAAAATCGCCCGGCCGTCAATGCGAGAATCGCTGCAACGGGGTCGCTCCCAAACGATTGACCTTTCTTAATCACCTTCGGGAAGTCCCCGATCGCACCCACGGTGATTCCGGGAATATCTGAGATCAGATCAATAATCATTTTTCGGTAAGGCGTTCCCGCCGTGAAGGATCGTTTGCTGCTGGGTGCGATACGGATATATCCCTGATCTTTACATTCAAGTTTCGTAATGAAATTCGACCCCTCACGCACTGAATAAGCATTGGCGACGATACCACGAAAGACGGTCGGAAAATGTTGTGACTGTTTTTGCGCGATCGTCGCTTGGGCGGTGCTGTGAAAATTCTTAAGAGTCCGGGTCGGAACGCTTCCCGCATACCCGGCCCAGAATTCAATTTGTCTTTCATCAAGGGTTCCGGCTGGTTTGTCGATCTCAACATAATCTTTTCTAAGAAGCGTACGCGTTGCAAGCCCAAGATTATAAATGGTGAGGTCGAGCGTCCGGTGACCCGGGTTCGTGTTCTGATCGAGATCAAATTCGATCGTGAAAGGCGGCTTAATTTCGACGCTTCTCGTGCTCGCGTTCTGAAGCGTCGGACCAAACGTGTTGGCGTTGATCGTATCGACGTTGATCAGGTAGTCGCGATTAAACTTGAGCGCCAATGTATGCGTCCACTTCTATTA
>JANYLD010000417.1 GCA_025363835.1 Armatimonadota bacterium | reverse complement strand
GCGGACTCGCTCAAGATGACAAAGGGCCACGGTGACCCGCAATCACCGTGGCCCTCAGGGCTTAACGCTTAAGGCTCAAGGCTTCTTTATTTTTCTTCCTTGAACTCCGCGTCGATTACGTCGTCCCCGCCGCCTTGGTGGCCGGCAGCAGCTCCAACTGGCTCCTCTTCGTGCATATCCTCGGAGGACGAAGAAGAGCCGCCTGACTCGCTGGCCGCTTTGTACAACTGCTCGGCGATCGCGTGGCTATCCTTCTCCAGATCGTCAAACGCCGATTGAATCGCCTCGGCGTCTTCTCCCTGAACAACCTTGCGTAGGACTTCGATCTTCTCCTGGGCGCTCGATTTCTGATCCTCGGAGATCTTGTCCGAGGCCTCGCGCATCGTCCGCTCGGTGCTGTAAATGAGCTGCTCTGCTTTGTTGCGGAGCTCGATCATCTCTTGCGCCTTGCGGTCGGACTCGGCGTTCATTTCAGCCTCGCGTACCATCTTTTCGATCTCGTCCCGGTTCAAATTGCCGGAGTTGGTGATCGTGATGGCCTGCTTTTGACCGGTTGCCTTCTCTTGCGCGGCGACGTGGAGAATGCCGTTCGCGTCGATGTCGAAGGTGACCTCGATTTGGGGCACTCTGGCGGGAGCCGACGGAATTCCGGCTAGATGGAACCGGCCGATACTCTTGTTGTCCCTCGCCATCGGTCGCTCGCCTTGAAGGATGTGGATTTCGACCTCCGGCTGGTTGTCAGCAGCGGTGGTGTAGATCCGGCTCTTCTTGGTCGGGATCGTTGTATTGCGCTCGATAAGCTTGTCGAAGATTCCGCCCTGGGTCTCCACGCCCAACGAGAGCGGGGTGACGTCCAGGAGAACGATGTTCTTGACTTCGCCCCCGAGAACGCCGGCCTGGATGGCGGCGCCAACGGCCACGACTTCGTCCGGGTTCACCGAGCGGTTCGGCTCTTTGTTGGTGAGTTTCTTGACGAGGTCCTGAACCTGCGGCATACGGGATGAGCCGCCGACCATGATGACTTCATCCACTTCGCCGGCCTTCAATTTGGCGTCTTCGAGAGCCTGATTGAACGGCTTCTTCACGCGCTCCATCAAGTCGGCCGTCATCTCCTCGAACCGGGCTCTCGTGAGCTGGTAGTCAAGGTGCTTCGGACCGCTCGCATCGGCCGTGATATACGGCAGGTTGATGCTGGTCGACATCTGCGTAGAAAGCTCGATCTTGGCGCGCTCGGCGGCCTCTCGCAGTCTCTGGAGAGCGGCTTTGTCTTGCTGCAGGTCAACGCCCTGGTCCTTCTTGTACTCGATGACCAGCCATTCCACGATTTTATGGTCAAAGTCGTCGCCGCCCAAGTGGCTATCGCCGGCAGTGGATCGGACTTCGAAAACGCCTTCGCCGACGTCGAGAACGGACACGTCGAACGTTCCGCCCCCAAGGTCGAAGACGAGGATGGTTTCGTTGGCCTTCTTGTCGAGCCCGTAAGCCAGGGATGCAGCGGTCGGCTCGTTGATGATCCGGAGGACCTTCAAACCGGCGATCTCGCCGGCGTTCTTGGTCGCCGTTCGCTGGGCGTCGTTGAAGTACGCGGGGACGGTGATAACGGCTTGGTCGACGGTGGTGCCCAGGTAGGCCTCGGCGTCAGCCTTCAGCTTCTGGAGGATCATCGCGGAGATTTCCTCCGGCGTGAAATCCTTGTCGACGGCCGGGATGTGGACGACGACGTTGTTGTTCTTGCCGCCCTTGACCTTGTAGCTCACTCGCTTGGTCTCGTCCTTCACTTCATCGAGCTTGTGCCCCATGAAGCGCTTGATCGAGTACACGGTGTTCTCCGAGTTCACAACGGCCTGTCTCTTGGCGGTCACGCCCACAAGACGCTCGCCATTTGGCTTGAATGCGACAACGCTCGGACAAGTCCGCGCGCCTTCCGCAGTGCTAATCACTACCGGCTCTCCGCCTTCCATAACGGCGACAACGGAGTTGGTGGTGCCTAAATCGATTCCTACTGTTTTGCCCATTTTCTTTATTCTAGACCTGATCTTAGCCAAGTGGTTATAAGCCACTTGAGCGTATGAGGCTCAATACCTACTACTACACGCATTTTACTCAATCGGTTCCGTTTTTAGGGAGAGCTGGGGCTTTTTGGCTTCCAAGGCTCAAGGCTCAAGGCAGAAGGTTCAAGGCTCAAGGAGAGTATGTGTCGACTCCATTCCGGGTGCCAAGAGCCCAGAGCCCTCCCCAACGAACCCCAAAACTCAAAACGAGCCCCGTGGAATAAATCCACGGTGGCTCGAAACGAGGTGAGGTTACGCGGGCTTGGCCGAGAAACGCTGTCTTTGGGGGGAATTCTTGCGTCCGAACTCTGCCAACCCTCTATGGGTCTGCTTTATGCTTTCCATAAGAAATTCGCTGTCCCTCTGGCGGAGATACCAGAGTTGATGATGTGATGAAGTGATGAGGTGATGAGGTGAGGCGGCTCTTTGCTCTTGGCTCTTGGCTCTTGGCTCTTGGCTCTTGGCTCTTGGCTCTTGGCTCTGACGAAGCCTGCTTCACAAACTAGGTAACCGATCACATCATCACATGATCACTTCATCACATCATCATTTGAAAAAGGCATCGGCGTGTCCGGCGATGCCACTGCCACATAGAGTCCCTCGTATTCCTCCGGATCTTCCACGAGTTCGGCTGCAACGGGCGACTCCAGGATGACGTTCCATTTGTCTTCCAGTTCGGCCGGATCCCGCAGGATGCGGTCGTAGCTCTCTCCATAAAAGGGAGAAAAGCGCTCCCCGGTGTTTCGAATGATCTCTCGGCCTGTCCTTGCCTTCGCCTTCTCAACGATGTCCGAGAGCTCGTAGATCTCGCCCGACACCTTCTGCCTCACCACGAAGATCAGCTCGGTGGTCTCGGGAAGCACGCACGCGATCACCAGGTTCCACTGGCGTCCATCCGGGCGAACCAGGTGTTTCAGGAGCAATGCTCGCTCCGGCTCATCGAGCGCGCGGCGATGCCGAAAGGTCACGTAATACGTAACCTCCTCGGCGCGCCAATGCGGCAACCGGCCGCGCCATATCGAGAAGTTCTTAAAATTCCGAGCCAACCGGCTACCATTATAGATAGTTGCCCATGGATGATGAAGCTCCCCTTGAAGCCTTCTTTGAACTCGGTTATGCGATTGTTCCGGGCATCTTGGGTGAGGCGCAGATCGCCGATCTTCTGAACGCAACAGAATTCCACAATGCAGGCAGCACGCACGCTCGCGGCGGCCAACCTTATGCCAACCGTGCCGCTCTATCCATCCCAGCCATCGCGGAGTTGTCTGCATCGGATCAGGTGCTTGCCGTGGTATCCAAGGTGCTCCGTGACGAACCGTTTGCCGTAAGGGCCAATCTTTTTGACAAAGTAGCGGGCGCTAATTGGAAGATCCCTTGGCATCAGGACATCACGATTCCTGTGAAAGAAAGGCACGAAGTGGACGGTTACGGGCCTTGGTCTACAAAAGAAGGAAGCCCGCACACCCAAGCGCCTTCCCGAGTTCTCCAGCACATGGTGGCGATCCGCCTGCACTTGGATGACTGCCTCTCAGAGAATGGTCCTCTCCGCGTCGTGCCCGGCAGCCATCTACGTGGCCGCATGAGGAAGGCCGACATTCCGCTTTTGGACCCGGCTCGCAACTCTAAAGAGCTGACATGCAAACGCGGCGACGCAATTCTGATGAGCTCGCTCATTGTCCACGCTTCGTCGCCCGCCATCAGCCCCTCGCATCGACGGGTCATCCACATTGAATACGCAAGCACCGATCTTGACCCGCCCTTGGAATGGGCTCGCCGGATTTAGCTAAGCGCCGCGTCTCCTCGCTCGCCCGTTCGAATCCGAATCGCATCCAAAACCTCTGAGACAAAGATCTTCCCATCGCCGATTTCGCCAGTACGGGTCGTCCGTTGCAGCACGTCCAGGGCGTCTTCCAAATCTGAGTCCTTGACAACGACCTCAAGCTTCATTTTCGGCAGTAAGTTCACGGCATAAGTGCTCCCGCGGTATTTATCCGTTCGTCCCAACTGCCGGCCATAGCCCCTGACCTGCTCGCAAGACAACCCGAAAATCCCAGCTTCTTCTAATGCCGCCTTGACCTCATCAAGCTTATTGACCCTGATGTACGCTTCGATCCTTTTCATTGCCAGTTATTGCTTGCTCTCCAAAGCGGCCAGCGATCGCAAAACCGCGTTGTGAGCCGTTGTGCTCGTTGTGTCGTTGTGATGAATTTCTCCGTACCGCCTCAGAAAGAGAACACCAAGCTGGCGGACGCGTACTTGCCTCGTATCATGCCCACAAAGACAGTGGCATCGACGTCGCGGCGGCCACCTCGGAAATGGCCGACTCGGTTTGCGACGCCGTAATTCCAATTGAAAGTGTCGTACTCGGCCATAGCATTCCAGTTGCCGATGTTCTTGCTGACGCTTCCGAAGACGCCGCCGAACCGCTGGTTTCCGTAACCGAGGGAGATGTAGCCACCTGATATTGGATTAGCGGTCGCCACAAGGTATGGAGAGCGCGAATTCCGTAGTTCCTTGGGTCTGAACGTGCGGGTGTCGTTAAAGAGATCTTGCACGCCGACACCGACCTTCACCATTCCGTGCTGATTGGGGGTGAACTGGAGGTTGGTAGCCATACGGAGGTGTATGTCTATAGGCATGGCCGAGTAGGTGAAGGCGCCCCACTTCAGCGGAATGCCGACCATCAACTCGGCCGTGCCGGAGCTCAATGTGCCATGAGATTTAAAGTCGAGTCCCGAGAAGTTGGAATTCGAGCTGGTTGAGTTAACTCCCATAGCCCAATGCCAGTGGTCGAGACTGTAAGCAATCGGCGTGCTGAGCGCCATCGCCCCTTTGATGCTCGGAGTTCCGTTCGGCAGGACCCCAAAAGAGCCTCCCGGCATGCCGGACATCTCTCGAGTCTCCGGAAACCGGTTGAGACCTTGAAGCTCTGACTGACACCAAGCGACACCTGCCACGCCAAGGAGCGCCAGGACGGAGAAAACTCGCATGACACATTATGCGTCCAGCCGCTTGCTGGAAAAATAAAATGTGGGATTGCACGAGCAATCCCACATTTAATGTAGACCCAAACGACGTTTGGACTAGTCAGGAGAAGTGAAGCTGGACTGATTGTTCTTCGAGTGTGGCTTGAGGCCGGCTCTCGGCGGAGCAACCACGTTCTGACCGGCATTGCTGTCGGTCGAGCTGTTACCACAGCCGACGATGAAGACCAATAACGTCATGAGAGCTGCGCCCAAAAGGACGATTCTAGCAAGCTTTGTATTCATATTTTCCAAGGCACCTCCAAGATTATCCGCGTACGAGACGCTGCCCGACGGTTCCAAACCCGCCGACCGAAGCCGGCGCTCTGAGGCTCAGTTCCGCCTAAGCGTTTGACCGGCGTCATTCCTATTGTATCAAGATTGCCGCCAGCAATGCACAATCACCATCAAGCGCCACAAGGCCGCATCATCGTTACGTAAACACAATTGTCTTTTAGTAGGACGGTGAATTTGCACGCAATGGATGCGAATCCAGCTCACTTAGCCTAAAACACATAAAATTCGAGCCCAACCACCGACCGGAATGGTGACCGACATTTCCCGACAAGCCTATGTGCCTCGGGCGAAGCAAACCGTTCAAACTTCTTTAAAAATCTTGACAGCGCCTACCCGCCGAACATCTTCGTGATCCGCTTTTCGTCTCCAGGCCTGCAAAACACGATCGCCACCGTGTCGGTCAAGATCGGTCCTTTTGAGTAGAAGCCGAGCTTCTCTGGGGGGCGGCTGTCCTGAGCCAGCGTTTTGCCGTCAACGACTTCCGGGGTGATAATGACAGTGAAATCCTGTCTGTCTTGTGACCCAGGAGGCTGCTCTTGCTTGATCACGAAATGCCCTTTCGCCAGCTTGTCAGCCTTGTCAGGAAGACTCAGTTTGAGCGTAAATGAGCCGTCTTTGGCAATATGGAGAAGCTCCTTGCCCTTGGCTCCCGTAGCCTGAATCGTGACCCAATCACCAAGCAAAGGGGATTTCGAATCGATCGGGCGCCCTTGTCCGAGGGCCACCGTAAGCAGAGCGCATCCTGCAACGAGGCTCATGCCAATAAGACGCCTTACCTTTCCGCTGGTATCGGAGAAAGCCAAAATTTTTTGATTTCCCTGGGCCTCGCTGCCCTAATCAATATCGCCTTGCGCGGATGCTCACTTAAAGAAGTCAAACTTCTGCAACCGATCGCGCACCGCCGCCAAGAACCTTCCAGCTAGGAGTCCATCCACCAAACGGTGATCGTACGTGAGCACGAGGTGCATGATCGAGCGGATAGCGATCATGTCGTTCACGATTACCGGCTCTTTGTTGATCGCGTAGGCGCCCAAGATGCCGGCTTGCGGAGCGTTGATCATCGGCGTGCCAAACAGCGCCCCATAAGTGCCCGGGTTGGTCAGCGTAAAGGTTCCACCCTGCACGTCCGAAACAGAAAGCTGATTGGCGCGCGCCTTCTTAGCAATGGCATCCAAGTCCTTGGCCAAATCCACCAGTGTCTTCTTGTGGCAGTCGCGAATGACGGGAACGATCAAGCCCTCATCGCCCTTGGCTCCGAGGGCAACGGCGACGCCCATGTGGACACCGTGGTTAATAACTACCTGGTCGTCCTGGAAGCTCGAATTGACGGCTGGAAACTCAAGGAGTGTCTCCGTTAAAGCTTTGATGAGGAACGGAGTGTAAGTCAGCTTGACGCCGTTCTGCTGGAGGAAGAAATCCTTATTAGCCTCGCGGAACTGGACCATCGCTGTCACGTCCGCTCGGGTTACCGTTGAAACAACCGGTACTGCGGCGGCCCGAACCATCGCATCAGCGATCATCTTCCGGAGACCAACGAGCTTAACGATCTCCTGCTCCGGCCCGGCCACGATGGGTTGCGCCGCCGGCTTGGATTCGAAGCGCGGAACTGAACCTGCCGGAGGGGCAGTAGTGGCAACCGGCGAGGCCGTGGGCGCAACCGCTGGCGTCGAGCGGCCGGCAGCGAGATAGGATTCGAGGTCCTTCTTGGTAACGCGGCCCCCGCCTCCCGAGCCGGAGATGGCCGCGAGCTCGGCATCGCTAACGTTGTTCTCTCTTGCAATGCTCCTCACCACCGGCGTGTACCAGCGGCGGCCGCCGTTCATCTCTGACGCAGGAGCATCTTCTTCAGTGTGCTTCAAAGAACCGGGTGTAAAGATGGGGGTTGGGGCGGCTTGGGTCTCAGCCGCAGGCTTTGGCTCTGCCGCCGGTTTGGAAGCTGTTACGCTTCCCTGCTCTTCGATGATCCCCATCGCGTGGAAAACCTCAACTTGGTCGCCCTCCTGAATTAGGATCTTGCTGAGAATCCCGGTGGCGGGGGAAGGAAGCTCGGTGTTCACCTTGTCCGTCATGATCTCAACGACCGGCTCATCTTCCTTCACAAGGTCGCCTTCTTTCTTCAACCAACGGCTGACGGTCCCTTCGTGAACTGATTCTCCAAGCTCCGGCATCAAAATCTCAGTGGGCATTAGAGGTTCATTTTACTCGCCTCGTATACATGTGTCTGGGAGTGGAGCCTCCTGCCCGAATGAAAAAGCAAACACAGAGGCACAGAGAAATGCCACAGAGTTTCACAGAGAGCAGGACGATCTCTGTGGATCTTTGTGTCTATGTGTTTAAAGGAAGCTCGCTGAACCCACACGCCTTCGACCGCCAACTTACGCAAGGACGCCGCCAAACAGGAGCCGCGTATCCTCCGCCGCATCATGCAGACACTCAGCTCGGACTTCGCCCGTCACCATTTTTCGCTCCATCATCACCTTCACGATGGAGTAGCGGCAGAACGAGCACGGCATCGTGTCGTACAGGTATTGAACGTATTGATCACCAATCTCCGGGTGCTTTTCGACTAGCTGTCGAAGGCTCATCAATATCTCATGCATCTCGTCCCTGCCACGGGAAGCATCAGCGCGTAGCCGAAGTCTCTTTGCATCTCCCGGCCGATAGTTCTTAATCAGCAGGTCAGATGCAAGCCGCCCCTGGTAGCGATTTTGTAGCTTTGCCAGCGCAAATCGCCTGACTTCTGGCGACTCTATTTTCTCCAGGACTCTATAGGCCTGCCGGACAACCTTCCACTTCCGACTCTTTGCCAATTCGAACAGCGGTTGAGGTTCGATGGGCCACGGACGACGAACGAAGACCGAACGAAGATATTCTGCCAACCCTTCTTCAGGTGAGGGTAAATTTCGAGCCGCCCTTTCGAACTCTTCCGTAGAGGCAGCAGATTGAAAGGAGTCGGCTGCATTTCGGCTGTCGCCACGCTGTCGAAACACTTCAAGCAAATCCTCGGCCGTGACCACCTTTTCGCCTCCACGCTCGCGGTAAACGGACTTATCTTCTCGCCTGATCGCGGCGGCCGTCCTCGACGAATGCTCGTTTGCGAGTAGCCAAGCTTCCTTCCACTCCTCCCCAAAAGTTTTTTCAATATCGTAGCCAAGGCTCCCATATTCGTTATCCCGCAGCTCCACTTCGCTTTTGTCCATCAACGCAACAAAGTAATCCAGAGCCTTTTCCCGGTCAAGCTCCAAAAGATTGTCGACGCCGTTAACCACACGCACTTCCAGGATGTTCTTTCGAACACGCTTATACAGGGCAGACTTTGCCATGTCGTCCCCTCGCTGGACGTATCGAAATGCCAACCATCTGAGTTGAAATTGTGAGCCGCCAAAGTCAACCCATCGGTTTGTAACAAGTCGCTTCCAAACACGCCTCAAGACGTTGTCTGCAAAGGGAACGAGATCCAGGAACTGGCCCAAGTAGAAGTCCCGCGAATCCTCCATCAGCATTGTCTTATCGCGCAAACAAGCTTCGGCAAGGAGATTTTCTGTAATAAATTCTGGATGAGCCAAAGCCCAATGGTAGGCGCGGCCATGGCCGTTATAGAAGAGCGCCTTGAATTCTTGTTGCGTCAGATGGTCCTCCCAGGTTGACGGACCTTAATTAAGCTCCTAGGCAAATTCTCATCAAGAAGGAACTTCAACAGGCTAGACCATCAGGCGTCGGTCCCGATCCGCCGCAAACGAGAGACAGGCCCTGATGTCATCCAGAGTCAACTCGGGAAAGTCTTTCACTATCTCTTCGGGAGTCATCCCACCCGCGAGATATTCCAGAACGTCCTGAACCGCAATCCTCAAGCCGCGAATCGTTGGCTTGCCGCTTCGCTTTCCGGGCTCAATCGTGATGAATTTTCGCCAATCCATCGTGCCTACTTGGCAGCCTCCACGAAGCTCTTCAAGTCAGCCTGACTCACTGCCGGCTCGCCCGGCGAAACGTTGTTCAGCTTGCCATCCTTCATCCAATGCTCCAACTGATCCACGAGCGAGAACAGGTGGTCGAAGGAGTCAACGATGAAGAGGAGCGGCTGGTAGTGGTCGATCTCGAAGTACTGGTTGATCATCCACTCCAGTTGGGCCGGATAGCGCTGAACCTCGGGCGACACGATGCAATGCTCGATCTCACCGTAAGAGCTGAGCAGCCCGCTACCGTAAACCTTGATTTCCTTTCCGTCCGGGCTGCGCATCAGGCCGAATTCGATCGTGAACCAGAAGAACCGGGCCATCGCTTTGATGATGCTGGTCAAGCGTTGGAGCTTGACCTCCTCGTCCTTGATCTCTGCGCACATCTGAGCCGCGAACTGGGCCGTCTCGCCAAAGCGCACCAGCGTGTCCGCAAAAGCCTTGTCCGTATGCATCGGAACGTGGCCTGCAATGTCATGAAAGATGTCCGGCTCGGGCAGATAGTCCAGCTTGTCGGAGCGCCGGATTGTGATCGTCGTTGGGAAG
>JANYLD010000387.1 GCA_025363835.1 Armatimonadota bacterium | reverse complement strand
CGAGTCGAAGGACCTGCCTGTAAACGACTCGGGCTGCATTCGTTCGTTGCAAACTTGCGTTGGTCTGTACTGATCTCCGTTCAAAGTTCGTGAAGGGATTGGTGACACTGCGTCGCTTACAGTCAGGTCCTTCGACTCGCGGACTCGCTCAGGATGACAAAAAACGCCCTAAGGCTTGCTGGCGCTGTCCGACGAAGTGCCCTCGTTGGCTTTAGAAGCCTTCGGGCCGCCGAAGCGGAATTGGTATTCGAAGTCGACCGACATGTTGTGCTGGCGGTCGCCGGGGGAGATGGCGCCTTGGTAGGTTACGTTTCCGAGGAACATGGAGAGGACTTGGTTGGGGCCTGGTCTCTGATCCCAGCGGAGGCTCCAGCGGTTGGCGATGTGACCGGGGAGATTGTCGTTGGCCATCTGGTTGCCAAGGAAGATGCTTAGCGGCGAACCGCTCTTCTCGAACATCGTAAAGGTTAGGCCGCTGAGTCTCGAAATGGCCCCGTTGGAATCGTCTCGCTGCTCCGACCAGCTTCCCGTGATCTTTAGATTCGCGTTGCCCAGGTAGTCCATTTTCCACTTGTTCACCCGCATCGGCTGTGGCAGAGAACCGAGGAGGACGTCACTTCGGGGAATCTCGGGGTTGGTGCTGACCTCGTTGGTGACTTCCAAACCTTTAAAGGGCCGAGCGGTTAGAGCGAGGTTTCGAATCGCGACATCTGGTTGGCCGGGCACCGTTCGCATCTTGTAGAATGCGCTTGCTCGGAACCGGTTTGTGTCCGTCTGGTCGGTGGTGAACGTGAAGGCTCTGTCCACGCCTTGCACCTGGGCCGCGGTCATTTGGCTCTTGTAGTTGTAGCCAAGGGCGTTCTTCCCGATGTTGCCGGTGAAGCACATATTCTTGTTCTGTTTAAGCCAGGCGCCATTGTCGGCCGCCGTGTCCTGGCCGATCGCCATCTTCACGTTCTTGAAGAATCCAAGGCTAAATGCCTTAACTGTGTTGAGGCTGATCGTACTGGCTGCTTGGACTCGGTTCGTCTGATCCCAAGCGTTCGCATTGTAGGTGGCCGATCCGATCTGCCAGTCGCCCACCGTTCCCGGCGTGAGAGACATCGTGTGCTGTGTCGTCGTCGCTCCGTTGTTGGCAAGGTCGTCGTTCATGCCGAAGTTCAGACGGACGCCATTCCAGAGACTAATCCAGAAGCCGACGTTTCGCTTACGCTCGTCGTTAAGGGTTCCCTTGCGATTAATGGAGATATCGGTCATCTGCAGGCCGGCCTGCTTGCTGAGTTCCGTGTTAATCGTGTTGGCGCTAACGTCCTCCTTGTCGCCGTCCGCGTACGAGGTGTGAATCTGCTCGGTCTTCACGCTCGTCGTCTGGTTGAGCTTGGTCTCATAGGAGACGTCGGTTTGCTTGGAGTCCGGCTGAGTGGTCGGATTCAGACCATTGTAAGCGATGTCCTGCTGGAGAAACTTGAACGTGCCCTTGCCAAAGGTTTGGGTCACGCAAAGCTTTTGGATCATGTTGGCCAGCGTCATGTCGCCCGGTAAATTCGAGTTGGCATGGGAGTCTTCGTACTCGAGCGAAGTGTTCTTGCTCGGGTTCCAGTCCATAAGCAGGTTGCTCGTGTTCTTCTTTTGGTCGAGGGTCTGGTTGACACCGTTCCAAGTCTGCGCTTCTAGGTGAAGGGCCTTATTAATCTGCCACTTGATTTGAGCGTCGGTCTCGCTGAATCCCACCAGGGAGGCGAGCAGGCATGCTTCCGTGTCCAACATCTGGCTCGCCATCGTAAACTTCGGATCGACGGAGCGGGAGTTGACGGTCAACTGCATGGCCGAATTGTTCAGCGACATCGTCTCGCGCCTGAATCCGCCGGAGGCCGTGTGCGCCGCCGTCTGTGTGAAGGCCAAGGCAGATTTGCGGGGCATCTGCGCGTTCAATTTGAGGTCCGTTCGGTCGAGCCCTGAGACGAGGCCAAGCTTCTGCTGCTCGAACGGCATCAAGGTGCTTAGTTCCGTGAACTTCTGGCCGAGGTTCTCCTGGCGGTAGCTGACGTTCAGGCCCTTGCTGCTCAGCGTCACGTCGTTTACCTTTGCCCCGCCGGTCTTCCCTTCCAGAGCCAGCGTTTCGAAGCCCATGGACCACTTGGTCGAGGGGTTCAGGCTCAGGCGCGTAAAGTCTCGCTTCAAGCCGGGGCTTTGCATGAAGGCCGTTCGGTCTTCTGGCTTAACGGCGGCGCCACCGGCCACATACATGTTAGAGATAGCGCCGATGTCGCCATCGATCTCTTTCTGAGTCAAATTGGGGAGGGCGGTAAAACCGGAGGCCACGTTCCTCTCGATGTGGTCAAAGCTCCATGTCTTCCCCGTCATGGAAGCGTCCGTGCTGGCGAGTAGGCCGGTAGACGATGCGATCGTCGATGTGTTGAACTTCAGCAGTCCAAACCCAGACTTAAAGGTCCC
>JANYLD010000340.1 GCA_025363835.1 Armatimonadota bacterium | reverse complement strand
ACGAACACAGCTTTGTAATCAAGGCCGAAATCGCTGGGGTCCGGGGGGAAGAAATCCAGCTTCTCTACATCCCTGAGCGCCACAGTCTCCTCATCAGAGGCGTCCGAGAGGACGATGGCAGCCAATCGCCCGGCCGCCGGTTTCACCAAATGGAGATTCCGTCCGGAGAATTCGCAAGGGAAGTGAACCTTCCGGACGTCCCAATAGACCCACAGAATATGCGCGCCCAATATAGAAACGGTTTCCTCATGGTCATGATCCCGAAGGCGGAAACCGTCGTCGTCACGCAAATCAGCATCCAAGGACTTTAATGCCCCAGGCCAAATCTCCAGTCGAACAGGTCAAACTTCCGGTTGAGGAAGAAGAACCGTCACAGATTCCTGAAGGCGAGCCCATTATTCAGGATGAAGGCGATGGCGATCACCGCCCTGTCGTCCCGGACGTTCTTAATATTCTTCCACTCCGAGACTCGGTGATCTACCCAATGCTCATCGCGCCTCTCAGCGTCTCGCGGGAAGCGAGCGTTCAACTCATCGACGAGAGCGTCACTGGCAACAATCGAGTCATCGGCGTCATCGCTCAGCGCCGGCCGCAAGACGAGTCCCCCAACTTTGACGACGTCTACGAGTACGGCTGCGCGGTGATCATTCGCACTCTCGTCAAGATGCCCGACGCCGTCCGCCTCATCGTCCAAGGCGTTTCCCGCTTTCGCATTGTCGAGCACATCCACGAAACTCCCTATTTGCGCGCCCGCATTGAAATCATAGAAGAGCCACCGGTGCCGGCCGACAAGGTGGAAGAAGTGGAAGCACTCCGGCGCTCCGTAGCCGCTTTGTTCGAGCAAGCGATCCGCCTCAGCCCGCAACTGCCCGACGAGCTAAGATCTCTAACTCAGGCGGTTCAAGAAACGAACGTGATGGCGGACCTCGTGGCCGCCCACATGACGTTCGGAGCTGAAGAGAAGCAGAAGATCCTCGAGACCGTCGATGTCGAAACGAGGCTGAGACTCCTCTTAGAACTCCTTAGCCGGGAAGTCCGGGTTCTCGAGCTTACGTCGAAGGTTCAGTCTGAGGTCAACACCGAGTTGACGCGCACCCAGCGCGAATACTATCTGCGCGAGCAGCTCAAGGCAATCCAAAGGGAGCTCGGCGAATCCGACGACAGAGGCGAAGAGCTCGACGAGCTACGAGAAAAGATCGATCAAGCCGGCATGCCCGATGAGGCCCTTCGCGAGGTTAACCGCGAGTACGACCGCCTCCGCCGCATGAACCCCGGTTCCCCCGAATACACGGTCGCAAGAACTTATATCGATTGGATGCTTTCCCTTCCATGGAGCATCGCCACGACTGACAACCTGGACCTCAAGCAAGTCAAGAAAGTGCTCGATGCTGACCACACGGGCCTTGAGAAGATTAAAGAGCGCATCATCGAGTTCCTCGCCGTCCGCAAGGTCAAAAAGGAAGGCAACATCCGCCAGCCCATCCTCTGCTTCGTGGGCCCTCCGGGCGTGGGAAAGACCTCGCTCGGAAAGTCCATCGCCCACGCACTTGGCCGTAAATTTGGCCGCATCTCCCTTGGCGGCATGCGAGACGAGGCTGAAATTAGGGGCCACAGAAGAACGTACATCGGCGCGCTCCCTGGCCAGATCATCCAGAGCCTGCGTCGCTCCGGTAGCAACAACCCCGTGCTCATGCTCGATGAGATCGACAAGCTGGGCAACGATTTCCGAGGCGATCCATCTTCCGCGCTCTTGGAGGTGCTTGACCCGGAGCAGAATATGAACTTTCGGGATCATTACATCGACGCCACATTTGATCTCAGTAAGGCCTTCTTCATCGCCACGGCCAACCGGCTCGATACGATCCCACCCGCCCTTCTGGACCGAATGGAAGTTATTGACCTCGGGGGCTACACCGAAGAGGAAAAGATCGAGATCGCTGAGAAGCACCTCATCCCCAAGCAGATTGAGGAGCACGGCCTGACGAAGGATCAAATCGTCTTCCGTAAGGACTCCATCAAGCGACTCATCAGAAATTACACAAGAGAAGCCGGCGTCCGTAACTTGGAGCGAGAAATCGGCAGTCTCACCCGCAAAGCAACAAGGCTCTTCGCTGAAGGCAGGGTGGAGAAAGTCATCGTCTCCGCCAAGTTTCTTGAGGACGCTCTCGGTGCACCAAGATTCCTCCGGGAAGAAATCTTGGAAAGAGAACTTCCCGCCGGAACAGCCATTGGTCTAGCGTGGACCCCCGTGGGCGGGGATGTCCTCTACGTAGAGTCCGCACGAATGCTCAGCAACAAGAGCGGCATGATCCTGACCGGCCAGTTGGGCGATGTTATGAAGGAGAGCGTCACCGCCGCGCTCACTTATGTCCGAAGCCACGCCAAAAAGCTGGGAATCGATCCTAAGGACTTTGAGAAATACGAGATCCATGTCCACGTTCCCGCCGGCGCAGTCCCCAAAGACGGTCCCAGC
>JANYLD010000300.1 GCA_025363835.1 Armatimonadota bacterium | reverse complement strand
TTTATGCTCTTCGGTAAGCGCAGCACGCGCGACGCTTTCGAAAGGCAAGCCGAGCGAGTGTTCCCATCACTTTTCGGAACCGCGCTGCGGCTCACCCGGTCGCGCGAGGAAGCCGAGGACCTTGCTCAAGAGGCAATCGTTCGGGCTTACGAAGCATTCGAACGTTTTGATGGCACTAACTTCAAAGCGTGGATGTTACGTATCCTTACGAACCTGTACATCAACAAGTACAGGCAACGCCAGCGAGGCCCTCAGATCGGCTCCCTGGACGAAGAAGGGGTGATCGAGCCTACTGGGCCGGAAGAAGATTTGCCCGATCGGGCGATCTTTGACCACCTGGTGGGGGCTGAAGTTGAAGAGGCGCTCGCCAAAGTGCCGACAGACTTCAGGATCGCGGTTTTATTGAGTGATGTTGAAGGAATGAGCTATCAAGAGATAGCAGACATAACGGGGGTTCCGATAGGGACCGTCCGGTCGAGGATCGCTCGAGGAAGAGCGATTTTAAGACGACAATTGACTGAATTTGCTAAGAAAGAAGGATATTTGAAACAGGGTGCCCAAGAATGATCGACGCTGATAGGCTGAACGCACTTGTAGACAACGAGCTTGACTCTAACGAGAGAGCCGAAGTCGAAGCCATGATTACCGACGACCCTCACGCGATGGCGGAGCTCGGCGGTATTCGGTTGCTGAAGGCAACTCTCGCTGACCATATTCGGCCCGTTCCCTGCGAGGACGAATGGAAGACGTGTGTCAAGCGGCTTAACGAGATTGATCGAACGACCAAAACCAAGTTCATCGTCGACCGTTGGGCTTGGGCTTTGTGCTCTGTACTTTTCGCTTTCATTCTAACCGTCGGAATGTACAACCGGAGCAATCCGGCCTTTAGGGCTGGCACCGGAGATCTGACTCGTGCCAGCATGGGCAACCCCGTGCGAGATGTGTTTCACTGGGCAAAGAGCGCGCTGGGCAAAGCGCCCACGATTCCGCAGGAGCGTCTCCAAGCCATTGGCGGTTTTACAGGAGCCTATGAGGGGCACCCCTTTGCTCGCATCATGCTAAAGGACAGCAAGGGCGAGATGAGTTTGCTTGTGCTGCCTGGCGGAGCCAGTGTCGACGGCGTTTCGCAAATGGACGATGGGCTTCACTTTGCGGGACAGAGCGGCGATGCAACCAGCGTCACATGGACCGAAAACGGCATCGTGATGGTGCTTACCGCGCCACGAGATGCAACCGAACTGAGGGATATCGCGGAGGCGATTCACACGAACTGATCTGCGCGTCAATCGCAAACAGTAAATCGCTTGAAGGAATTTGAAAATCCCGGCTTGGCCGGGATTTTCTATTTGCCGGACGATAGGGCCATTGACGGACCGAGTCAATGCGATAACGCTCTTGGAAGCAAATCTCCAGACGGGCGTGGTCGTTGATGCCATCGCTCTTGAGGGCATTACACTGCCACGCCGGGACCAGGTCACAACGAATGAACTAGGCACGCGGCTGCCTCGGCTCCTACGCGCCGGCCTTGTATTGCCCGTTGCTGAGGGCGATTCAGAAGAGGAAATCGTTCGTTAGTCGCTGCGCCGCAGATTCGGAGCACCTAAAAAAGCCTTAAGAACAGCCGATTAAAACTGTAGGGAGTGCTCTGTGGGCGAACAATTGCCGTAAGATTTCCCTAAGCGACCGACGGTATTGCGGTCGAAGGGATTATTACGTGGCTAATTTCAGAAAAGCAAAGGGCGGGTTCACGTTGGTTGAAGTCCTCGTGGTCTGTTTGATTCTCGGCGTCCTAACCGCGATCGCGCTTCCGCTCTACTTCAAGTCGGTCGCCGACTCCGAAACCAACGCCTGCAAAACGAACATCGATTCCATCGCGGCCGCTGTGCAGGCAAACAAAGTGAAGGCCGGAGGCGGAGCTTATTGGGTGGGTACGGTTGACTCCACCGCCGCAGCGTCTAACGGCCCATTGGCGGATTTGCACAACGCGGTTCCCCAATGCCCAGGCGCGACCGGAGACTTATACAGTGTTTCCTCAGATGGCGGCGCCGGCTTCATCATCCGATGCTCGAACCCCAGACACAGGTTTCAGTGGCACAACGGGGCTTGGGAAACCTTTTAACCTCGGATGTCGGATGTCGGATCTCGGAACTCGGAATTCCGATCTCGGAACTCGGAATTCGGAGGGAATTGGACTCCGACCGTCCATAGGTTCCGAGTTCGCATCCCGATCCGCGAATTCCGAGCTCCGAGTTCAGAGATCGATCAGGCTCCGTCTGAACCTTGCAATTTGACCATCTTGTTGTACAGGCCAAACATGAGGAACGTCGGAACCCAAAGGCCCACGAAGTTGGAAAACTTCTGCTTGCCGGCCATTTGCGTCACAAGGGAAAGGCCCATTGAACCCATGGCAGCCCACAGGAACGTGTCCGATGGCAACTTAGCAGTCTGTTGTTCGATCGTTCTTGCCACTGGCCCCTCTCGGTGCTCGATCCGCGGCTGAACTTCTGCACTTCGATCCATGGTTATTGATTTCATTTTCGTGCCTCCTAGCAAACTTGCTAGGGTTGTGGACGGTGGCTTTATCCAAGCGGTTCCTGCCCACAGCCGGTGAGCGAAAAAGGGCGGACAGGCTTGGGGATTGCTTGAATGCTTGATTGCCGATTGCTCGCTTAACGAGACTTCGCCGCCGTGTTCTGGGCTGATCAACAAAGTGCAGCCGAGCACCCTTAATCGAGCAATCCACAATCAAGCATTAGCAATTTAGAGGCCCCGCAACGCGGGGCGAAGGGGCACCCCTATCACCCTTCGGTCATATCTTCTTGAGCGGTTGCCTTCTTCTCATATTTGGCGAGGATCTGGACGTTTTGCCGTTCTATGGGGCTAAGCAGCTTGTCGGTATAAGTCGGATCCGGTTTGTACCAGGCCATGCTGGCGAAATAGCTTTGAAGCCACTTGCTCTTGAAGACCTTCCCCCTTCTGGCATAGATCTCATCTTTCAGGCGGCCTGCGTCATCCGAAAGCATGCCTCTTAGGTCCATTTCGTTGAGCTTGCGAGTGCTGAGTTCTTGGTGCAGGAGGTTTTCTCGCTTTAGTATGAGCGCCACGTTTCGCTCGTCAAGGGGCGTCAACTGCGGCTGACTTCCCTTTGGCAGAGGGGAATACCAATCCTGGCCGTCGAAGTAGGTTTGAATCCAACCGGTGTGGAAGAGGCCGCCTCGTATGGCGTAGATTTCATTTCGGAGCAGCCGGAGATGGTAGAGGTTAAGGCCCTTGATCATGTGTGGCTGAATCGGTTTTTCTCCATAAGCGAGCATCGAGCCCGGTACCAGGCTATTGCCGCCCGCCTTTGCTTCCAGCTTTGCGAGGAGGGCCAAGTTGGCTCGCTCGTGATCGTTAAGCGACTTGGGATCGTATTGGGCGGCGGGCCTGTACCAGTAGCGCTCGTTGAAATACTTTTGGATCAGGGGCTCGTCCTCGAAGCGTTTTCCGTGGATCGCTTCAATCTCAGTACGCATGATATGAAGGCTGATGAGACTGGGGTTGTTTTTGGCGTCGTTCTCGTCAAGCAACTTTTCGACGGTGATCGTTTTATCTCGCCAATACCGGAGGTCTCCCGGTTCGACAAACGAGTGCTGCTCCGCTTCTGATCCGCGAACGATATCTAGGTTGGACCGCTCCATATCGTTCAACATCGAGTTGCTGAAGTTTGGATTCGGCTTATACCACTTCTCGCCTTTTAACGTGTCCTGGATATCCGATTCCCGAAAGATTCGGCCATGCTTTCCGAAGATGGTCATGCGGGCAAAAGTCGCCATGCCACCCTCGAGTTCGCCGTAGACGTCCGTTAGCCCGGCTATGTCCTTTTGGCCGAGAAGCTTTTTGCTATAGGGGAACGACTCGTAATAGGCTTCCCTATCAACGGGTTCAGAGGCTTTCATCGCGGGCGCCGGGGCGGGTGCCGGAGTTGGCTTGGACTTCTTTATGCATTGAGCATGGACCGACGCCGGGGCGAAGATGAGGAAGGCGGCTAGTGGCCAGAAGCGTGCTCGCAACATATGTTTGTACTTGCACTAATCATATAGCGCTCTGGAGTGTAATGCAATGCCGATTTCTGCTTAGAGTTGTGCCGGTGCACCGTTCGTGACCTGACCGGCCGGTCGACCGTTTCTTCGCGCCCGCTCGCGGAACCTCCTGACAAGCGTATATAGTAATGAATTCACATTGGCCAGGACGCGGACCCGGACTGAACATAGTTTGCGTCTGACCGTCTTGACCTGAGGCTTCCCTACCGAATGGATATGCAACCAGCAATCGCCCGCACGGACGAGCTTATTCCGTCTCCGATCCACAGTTCCGGCTATGAGTTCGTAGACCTCTCGATCCTAAAACCAGAGGAAGAAGTGCTTCAACTCGCTCCCGGCGAGTTCGCACTTCGACATCAGGTACTGCCTCTAGCGATGGATGGTGAGACGATCGTCGTGGCTATGGGGTCCCCTGGCGGGCTAACCGCCGTCGATGACCTTGGCATTTTGCTCCACATGCCCGTGCGCGCGGTGCTTGCGGATCCGGCTCTGATCCGGGAGCGCATCGAAGAGTATTTCCTGGAGCGGATTCTGGCGAGCCTGTCGGGTGACGACTCGGCAACAGAAATCGACGATACGACAGATCTTGCCGATTTGCAGAAGATGGCGGGAGAGACGGCGGTTGTCCAAACCGTCAACTTGATCTTTGCGCAAGCCGTTCGCGACGGGGCCAGCGACATTCACATTGAGCCCTACGAGCGTGATTTGAAGGTTCGGTACCGCGTTGACGGCATGTTGAACGATGTGATGCGGCCTCCAAAGCGAATGCATGCGGCGATCGTCTCTCGCTTGAAGATTCTGGGTGAGATGAACATTGCCGAGCGGCGGCTGCCTCAAGACGGTCGCATCCGGATCAACATCGCGGGGCGCTCGATCGACGTCCGCGTTAGCATCGTGCCCACTGTTTACGGCGAGCGCGCGGTCATGCGAATTCTGGATAAGACGACCGCCGTGGTCGGACTGACAGAACTCGGCATGCAAACGGACACGTTTGAGAAGTTCAAGCGGTTGATCCACTTGCCTCATGGGATCATCTTGGCGACCGGTCCGACCGGCAGTGGTAAGTCGACGAGCTTGTACGCGGCCCTGCAAGAGATTTGGTCTCCAACCACGAATATCCTGACCATTGAAGACCCAGTCGAGTATCAGGTGGCGGGGATTGGACAGATCCAAGTCCGGCCGAATATCGGACTGACCTTTGCCAACGGACTGCGGAGCATTGTGCGGCAGGACCCGGACGTGATTATGGTCGGTGAAATCCGAGACCATGAGACGGCAGAGATCGCCATTCATGCCGCTCTGACCGGACACTTAGTTTTCTCGACCCTGCACACCAACGACGCGGCCGGGGCAGTGACGCGACTGCTGGACATGGGAGTTGAGCCTTACCTGGTGGCGAGCTCGCTCATCGGCGTCATTGCCCAACGGCTGGTGCGACGGATTTGCCCGTCTTGCGGCGAGCCGGTTTCCCCGTCTCCTGAGGCATTACGCGGAATTGGGGTCGCTCAAGCCGATTTGGCAACGAATCCGAACTTCCGTGCCGGCGCTGGATGCGAGAAGTGCCAGCGGACTGGATTCAAGGGACGACAAGGTCTATTTGAGATTTTGATGGTCGACGAAGAGATCCGCAAATTGACGGTGGATCGAAGCTCTTCCAATAACATGCGTGCTCACGCCATCAAAGAACAGAGCATGCGCACCTTGATCGGCGATGGCAAACTGGCCGTGCTAGCCGGCCGCACGACTCCTGAGGAGGTCTTGCGCGTGTGTCAGCGCGAGCTTGTATGAGCACGTTTGCATATACCGCTTTAGATTCTGTCGGCAAGCGGAACTCCGGATTTGTCGACGCGGCTGACAAGGATGCGGCGATCGCGAACCTGGCGAATCAGGGCCGAATGGTCTTGGAGATTCGCGAGGAGACTCGCAAAACGCTCCAAAAGCAAGCGGCCTCAGGGCGAATCAGCCGCGGTGATGTTGCGTTCTTCACGCGTCGACTTGCTGACCTTTCCGCCGCCGGACTTCCCCTCGATCGGGTCTTGCAGGTTGTCGCAGAGCAATCTGAAAGCCCTCGCCTCGCGGCGATTGCGGAAGAGGCGTTGGGTGAGGTTCAGAGAGGCTTGCCAGTGTCCGAGGCGCTCGCGATGCATCCGAAGATATTCCCGGAAGTCTTTACGCAAACTTTGCGAGCCGGTGAAGCGAGCGGCCAGTTTCCGGAAGTTGCCACGCGCTTGGCCGACTTCCAGGAAAAGGAAGTTGCACGCCGTGGCCAGATCGTTTCGGCCCTGGTCTATCCGGCGATATTGAGCTTCACGGCGGTGAGCGTTGTCATCTTCCTGATGACTTTCGTGATGCCGAAGCTGACCGCGGTTTTTGACAACCTTGGCGGCGACCTGCCGGTCACTACAAAGATGCTTTTGGCGGCCACTAATTTCATTACTCACGACTACTTGTTCATCATCGCGGGAATCGTGGCCATCGTTTTGGTCTATCGAGGCTGGGTTGCAACCGAGTTAGGAGCTTTGTCGCGTGATGCGATGATGTTCAAGTTGCCTCTGGCGGGGCCGGTCATCAGGAAAGCTGTTGTCTCTCGCTTTGCCCGGACTTTGAGCACGTTGGTTTACGGAGGCGTTCCCATCTTGGAGTCGCTGCATATCTCCGGGCTTTCGGCGGGCAACCGCACCTTCCAGCATGGGGCGAAGATCGTTGAGGATGAGGTTAGAGAGGGTCGGCCGATTGCAGAAGCGATGCGGAATGCTGGCCAATTCCCTCCGGTACTCACCCACATGGTGGCGATTGGCGAGGAAACAGGCGACTTGCCGAAGATGCTCAATCGGGTGTCGGATAGCCTGGACTTCGAGGTCGACAATGGACTTCGCAGGTTAACCTCACTTGTGGAGCCCATTATTGTGCTCATCATGGGCACGATTGTAGGCTTTGTCGTGCTATCCGTGCTCCTGCCGATCATGCAGGCGCAGGAGCTGGTGAAGTAAAGGCGGAAGGATGAGGGCGGAAGGATGAAGGTAGGACTGCCTTGGCACGCGACTCGGAGTTCCGAGATCCGAGATTCGCGATCAAAGATCCATTGAACTGGCAGTGACGGAATACGTCGATGCGTATTGAAATCAAGAAGATTTATAACAAGGTGAAGTTGGAGGAAATTTGCAGATGACTTTGAATACGAGGCTCGCTAGAGCGGGCTCAGGAACGAGCTGGCGACGAAAGGGTTTTACGCTCATCGAACTGATGGTCGTTATCCTCATTCTCGCAATTCTTGCGGCGCTGATCGTGCCGAAAGTAGTCGGACGTGAGGCCGACGCAAAGCGAGCCAAAGCGGCTTCGGACATTTCCGAGCTCGATGCAGCCCTGCAGCAGTTCAGGCTGGACAACGATGCCTATCCAACTTCGGATCAGGGTCTTAGTGCGTTGAGAACAGCTCCGCAGACGGCGAAGAACTGGCGCGGACCTTATCTTCAGAAGCCGATCCCACCCGATCCCTGGGGCAATAACTACATCTATCAATCTCCTGGGCCAAACGGCGAAGACTTCATCGTGGAATCGTACGGCAAGGATGGCCAGCCCGGAGGCGATGGCGAAAGCGCCGATGTCACAGAGGGCACTGATTCGGGCAAGTAGTCGAGGCTACACGTTGATCGAAATGACCATCGTCATTTCGATCCTCGCGCTCTTCGCGGCGATGGTTATTCCGAACCTCGCTAACTGGCGCCGGGGGGACGCGTACAGAGCGTTCCCCGGCCGCTTGCTTCGGCTGATCGCCAACGCCAGACAGGATGCGATCGACAACCGGCAGCCTCGCTCGCTGAGCTATGACGCCTCGACCGGAGCGTTCAAGATCTCCTGGACCGACCCGGCCACCTCGCAGGTGCAGGATGGGGCGACTCTGACTCCTCCGAGCGGAGTTCAATTGGGCCGGCTCGTCTATCTGGACAACGACGCTTCACCGCAAAATTGGAAAGTCACCTTCTATCCGGACGGGACGGCCGAAAACGCCGGTTTTGAGCTGCAGGACCAAGACAAGTACATCACGATCGCGATCACAAACGCTGGGCGGATCACCTTAAGCAACTCGGCTCTGCCGGAGCCGAACACGTTACGCTGGAATGCGGGGGCCAATGAAGTCCGCACGCAATAAGGGCTTTACCCTGATCGAGGCGATGGTGTCCGCCGCGCTTGTCGCCGTCGGCGTCGCAAGTGCTTTGGGCGCCTACGGCGCACTAACGAAAGCTCAGTCGCAGATCCAAGAGCGAGACCGTATGCAGCGACTGGCGATTTCCAAATATGACGAGCTCGCTGCCAGCGGCTTGAGCAATGCGGCTTCGAGCGGGGACTTTCAGGACTATAGCGACAGCCGCTATAAATGGACCGCCGGTATTGCGAACACCGCGACGTCCGGGTTGCAATCGCTGACCTTGACAGTCACTTCGAATCTTCCTAACGACAGCACTCACGTGAGCGTCGAAGGCCTGCTCTATGATCCGACCACAACGGCCAGCGGTACGGGGGCCACGGGTGGTTAAGTTGGAACTCGGAGCTGGAAACGCCCGATCCGGACTTGAAAACGGGCGAAACTTCCAAGCTCCCGGAACCCCCATCCCCTGCCCCCTCTGCCGCACAGACATCGGCACAAGGGGAAGGGGTTGCCGAATTCCGAGTTCCAGGCTCCGAGCTCCGAGCTCCGGATTCACCCTGATAGAGCTTCTGGTCACAGCGATCATCGTGGGAATTATCACGATGGCGCTGGCGAGTGCATTTTCTTTTGGCGCCACCTATGGAACCAGATCTGAGGCGTCGCGGCAGACTGAGTTGGCGCGGATTCAATTTGAGGACCGCTTACGGGGACTGCTGCAGAACGCGACAGTCAACACGGACACAACCGACACCACCACTTACTTCCTGGCCGGAGCAGATGCGGCCGGTGCGGATGACCGGATTACCTTTACGACCGCGATTCCACGCCTCACCGCCGCGCAGGTGGACTCGACCGACGATTTTCAGACTCAGAACCAGGAGTTTGGCCCGCAGGGGGGATTGGACGAGGTTTCGATCAGCATGACGCCGGTAGGCCAGGCGCAGCAAAACAGTGGGCTGTTTGTTCGGGAACAGCGGCCCTCCGACGGCGACACGACGCAGGGCGGCTATGAGTCCGTCATGGATCCCGACGTTGCGAGTGTTCAATGGGAGTTCTTTGACGGCGTTAATTGGGACACGACCTGGGATTCCACAACGGTGACGAAGCGGCGAATTCCAGCGGCTGTGCGGGTCACCTATCAGCTTCAGAATGAAGAGAATCCGCACGTCTTGGTGGTGAGGCTGAAGAACAGCGACGTCACGCCCACCAACCCGGTAGCCCAGTCTACGACTACCCCTGGAGTTGGCGGCTAATGAAGAAACGCGGCGCGGTTATGGTCATCACTTTGGCAGTTCTAGCGGGCCTTGTCGCCATTTTGGCTGCTGCGGCGGCAAGCCAGCGAGTTGCATTCAGGGCCGGGCTCAATCGGATCGAAGAGCGGCGTGCAGCGATTACGGCCGAGGGCGCTTGCCAATACGTGATCGCGACTCTATCGACCCAGAGCAAAATAGCCTTTACGCCCCAGGATCCCTGGAGAACCCTCGGTACAGCGGGGGAACAGCGATTCACTTTCGGCGACCAGTCCTTCCGAATTGAGGTGGTCGACGCAGCAGCTCGCATCAATTTGAACACGATAACGCCCGCTCAAATGCAGCAGATGAATCTAACGCCTCAGCAAGTGGACTCCCTGCAAGACTGGCGACAGGCGGGGCAGACGGCCCGCACCAATGGAGCAAAGGACTCCTACTACAACAGCCTGCCGATCCCCTACAATACGGCTCTCCGCCCGTTCCATACGGTCGATGAGCTCCTTCTGGTTCAAGGCTTTACCGCCAAAGATCTGTTCGGAACGATTGCCGACCAAGCAGGAACCCAGGGATCCACGGCGGGGGCGGTTAGCACGGCCCCGACCACAACCTCAATCAACGGCAACCAGGTACCGACGCCGATTCTTTACGACATGCTTACAGTGGACTCGGTCTCTCAAGACGTGAGAGCCGGAGGGCAAGCAAAGGTCGGGATCAACTCGGCAGGAGCAAGCCTTCTCGCGCTTGTTCGGCTTGGGATTCCGGTCAATCTTGCTGCCGCGATCGTACAGCGTCGCGTTTCTGGGCGCCCGATTACCACCATGGCTGGACTGCTTGGCCTCCCCGGCGTGACAACTCGTACTGCTGCAATCTTACTGAACAATCTGTCGGTTACCGGCGTTGCGCGGGTAACAGGCAGACTTGACTTGAACACGGTAACTGCGGATGTATTGAATACGATTCCTAACATGTCAACGGACGTGGTGCAAGCAATCATTCAGCAACAGGCGACAGGGTTCACAACCCTGGGTCAACTTGCGACGTTGCCGGGAATGACCGTCCAGAACCTGATACCTCTAGCGGACGTGTTTTCAGTTAACACGCAAACTTTCATCGTGCGGATCATTGCCGAGGCCGGTAGCACACAAAAAGCGTATGAAGCAACTATCAATATCGAGGGGACGTCGCCCAAGGTTGTTCGAATGACCGAAGCGCCGGCCGGAGCGGAAGCTCGCTGGGGTTGGTCGTCTGACGCCTCGCAGACAATGCAAATCGATACGACTTCAACGAGTGCGACCTAATCATGAGTAAGTTAACCCAAGCATCGGTCGTGATCGAATGGGCACCAGGCTCGGTTGCCGCCTACGATGTTGCTTCCAACAAGACCACTCGCGGCCGCTCGCTCGCGGAAATCGTTCCTTATATTGGTTCGAAGGACGCCGTCATGGCGATCAGCCGGCGAGCGTGCTTCGTGCGAACGGTTAATGTGCCGGATGCTTCAAAAGCCGACTTGATTCAAGCGTTGACAATGTCGATCAGCCAGCACGTTCCGATAGGAACTGGAGATGCCTGCGTCGATATTCGGCTCGTTAACGAAATCGGGCCCGAAGGACGCGTCGCGACTCTCGTGGCGATGAAGGCGGCAGACTTGAGGACGTTACAAGACGAGGCAAAGCAAGCCGGAATTCGAATTATTGCGACGTTGCCTGCAGCCTACGGGTCCTGGCTGTTGGCGGGCTCGACCTCGCTAAAGGATTGCGCGGCAGTTTCAGAAAGCGCGGAGGGGATGAACCTCGACATTATTGCAGGGGGAGAGTTGCGCTACAGCCGCGCTCTTCCGCCAGACGCGTCAAATGGACATCTTGCTCCGGAAATTCTGAGGACGTTCGGCGCAGCAGGTTTAAGAGCAGCGCCTACTTTGGCGGAAGGTTTGCAGATCCCAGCGGCCGAATACACCGTGGGCAAATCTCCGTTGGAGGCCCTGACCGGCTCAGGTTGGAGCGCTCCTGGAGTCGAGTTCCATTTGCCGGAAACGATTCAGATCCAAGCGCGGTCGGGACGGCTTATTCGAGCCCGCATCGCTGCCATGGTCTGCATCTTGGCAGTCATGCTAGCGGGCTATGTCTACATGGACCGAGCCAAGTCTCAGGCAGCGGTGGATAAAGCGCAATATGCGGCGAACAGCATGCTGAGCAGCCTCAGATCAAAGGCTCAATCGGAGAAACTGGACGCAGACAACGAAGCCGCAATGGCCGCCGTTCTGAAACGAGGATTCTCGCCTGGGCAGAAGCTTGGAGACGTCACCGCTCTCGTGAGCAACGAGCTTCCTAAGAACGCTTGGCTTACCAACATCGGCGTCGCCCGGGGCCAGCTGGTGGTCCTTCGGGGTACGGCTCTGACAGGCGACGGCGTCGCTACTTACGTCAACGCTCTCTCAAAAGAGCCTCGATTGCGAGATGTCAAGCTCATCTTTGCCAATAACACGCTGATCGAGTCGACTCCCGTCGTCTTGTTCTCTATTTCCGCCTTTCCGGTGGGCAATCTGCCTCTAGTCGACAAAGCCGTGCCAAAGGGAGGTACGAAATGATCAATTTTAGAGCCAAGGATGAGGTCGCAACCAACGCCGCATTCCTCATTGCACTCCTGATCATCTTGGGAAGTTTGGCCTTTGCCTTTGCAGTGCCACGGCCTGACGCGAAGAAGGTCACTGCGGAGAGGAACGCTGAACAGAAGAAGATTTTCAGCCAAGTTGATGACAGCCGGAAGGAATTTGTCGCTTCTCACGCAAAGGTCGTCACTGCGACTTGGACTGGCACGGCCGAAAAGATTGGCCCAGGCGCTCTCACCGCGATGAACACGTTGGCAGCTAAGTACAAGGTTAAGCTCTCGGGCTTCCGGCCTGAGCGAGTCTCGCAAGCTTCGGGGCTTGAGTTAGATCCGTACACGGTGACTGCGGAAGGCTCCTTTCCCAGCGTCGTCAACTTTACGAAAGCTATAGAAGACCCGAACACCAAGCTCTGCGTCGATTCCATTCAAATCTCCTCTTCGGACGCGAATGGCGATTCAGTCGCCGCCAACATCGGTATCACGGCCTACCGTGTCATCCAAGGAGCCGCCAATGGCTAAGATATCGAAACCGGTTATTTATCTTGCCGTCATCGCTGCTGGCGCGGCAATCTACG
>JANYLD010000266.1 GCA_025363835.1 Armatimonadota bacterium | reverse complement strand
GCGAACAGCCAGGGACCCCAGGAGCCGAACGGGACGCTGGGGAGGTTGTCGGATTCGGCCGGAAACCCGCAGACGCCTTCAAACTCGGGCATGGATTGGAATTTGCCGTCGAGTCCGAATCTTCTACCGTGGTAACGGCATCTAAGGAAGCGCTCGTTGCAGATGCCCTCAACGACTTGCATACCTCGATGGGTGCACACGTTGGAGAGGAGATGGAGCTCATCTTGGGTGTCTCTGGTAAGGACGAGGGGTTCGCCGAGACAGCCGTCGAGAAGGGTGAAGGGGGCGAGGTGGCCGGGGACTTTGGCGAGGTTTCGGTCACCGAACCATTGCCAGCTCTTGGCGAAGATGGCGTCTTTGGATCGCTCGAAGTAAGCGGGGTTTTTGTAGAATGCGGCGGGCAATGTCCACGCCTGGGCGACGTCTTCATGGACCGAGAGCTTGTCGGGGGTCACGGTTTCATTTTGCACTTACAGGGAGCGCGGGATTTATCCTGCAACCCGGTCCGACCCGATTTATCGGGGCTCAGCGAGTGGGAGTTCACGCAGAGGGCGCGGAGGTTTCGGAGGTACGCGGGTCCAGATTTCACACAATGGCTCCGGGGGGAGTCGGAGCCCCGATAAACGAGGGCGGACCGGGTTGCAGGATGAATCCCGCGCTCCCAGTGGTCTTGTAAGTCCCTTCAAAAAGACTTACAATGCCCTCAAGCGAGTCCCCTCTATACGGTTTCTCGCTTGACGAGGTTAGAGAATGTCGACTGAGACAACTGAAAGCGGGCCTGCGGCCGCTTCGAATGGACAGCACCGCGGAGTTTCCGACCAGGGCGGCACGTCCGTCAACTGGGCGGATTTCTTTGCCCAAAACGGCTGGATCGACCATGACAAGATCCATTGCCCTGACGAGTTGATCTTCGAAATGCGCTTTATCGATGGATTCAGTCTCGTCGTCTACCCAGCCAGTGGTGGAGGCGAAAGCGAGGTCGCGCCGACCATCACTCACGGCGTTCTCACGTTCAAGCACGGAACCGATCACTTCTACTATCCCTGGGCAATGCTTGCATCTCTCGTTACCAAGCTGAATCCGAGGCGGACCAAGAAGGTCCAGGGGCGAGAATATACGGTCGACGCAAGCGGCGAGTTTGAGCGACGACTCAAGAACACGGCAGATCTCGTGATCGAACCGCCTCATTCCGAGACCCCGAAAACGGTGGTCGGAACCGTCCACACTCCTGAGACTGGCGAGCAACCGGCTAAAAGGCAGTTTTCGGGAATGGACGCCAATTCGACTTCTTGGAGCGCGGGCGGTTCGGAAAACCACGAGTAGCGCTGGGCGCCAAGCTCCGCATGCTCAAATCGACGACCACGTATCGAGGCTTGAGCCGGCTGATGACGCGCGTCCGGGAAAGAAGCCTCCAGACGCGCCGTCTTTTGAGAGCGGCCCGCAACTCCATTTCCGCGTCTGGAGGCAGCAACTACGCAGCAGCGCCGCGAAGGTCCGAGAGGGCCTTGATTCCGTTGCGCTCCATAAGGTTCTCCAACTCTTCGAGACAACGTGGCGCCATTTGGGGACCACCGTAAATCCAGCCCGTGTAGACCTGGCATAGGTGAGCGCCGAAGGCGATTTTATCGTAGAGATCTTGGCCAGTGAAGATGCCTCCTACACCGATCAGGATCATGTCTTGGCCGCAGGCTCGGTAGAGGTGCTTGAGGACCTTGTTAGACATGTGGCAAAGCGGGCGGCCGGAGAGGCCCCCCGCTTCGTCTCGATGGGGCGCTTTAGCGGAAACGCCGCCTCGGGAAATGGTCGTGTTCGTGGCGATTATGCCGGTCAGACGGTGCTCTTTGGCGACGTCGATGACCTCGTCTAGGGCGGTAAATTCGAGGTCGGGAGCGACTTTAACGAAGAGGGGCTTGGTGTAGTCGACGGACCTGATGGCTGAGAAGATTTCGGAGAGGGGGCCGCGCTCTTGGAGCGAGCGGAGGCCAGGGGTATTTGGCGATGAGACGTTGACGACGAAGTACGCGCCGAAATCTTTGAGGGCTCGAAAGCTGAGTTGGTAGTCGTTGGCGGCTTCTTCCAACGGGGTGATTTTGGATTTGCCGAGGTTGATGCCTATGGGGATCGCCGGTTTGAGACCCCAGAGGCGGCTGGCAACTTTCTCTGCCCCGTCGTTGTTGAAACCCATCCGGTTGATGAGGCCCTGGTCTTCGGGGAGGCGGAAGAGGCGGGGTTTGGGGTTCCCGGGCTGAGCGTGCCATGTGACGGTTCCGACCTCCACGGAGCCGAAGCCGAGTTTGTGCCAATGGGGGACGGCGCGGGCGTTTTTGTCGAAGCCGGCTCCGAGGCCGAGGGGGTTCGCGAATTTGACTGCGAAGAGTTCTTGCTCGAGGAGGGGGCTTTCGAAAGTCTTCGTGGAGACGACGCCCTTTTCGAGGGCTTTGAAAGCCAGATCATGGGCAGACTCGGGATCCATCCGAAACATCAGCGGTCGAAGCGCTGACTTGTAAAGGCCCATTGGCTCGATTATGAAGCGTTGAGCCTTGAGCCTTGAGCCTTGAGCCTTGAGCGTTGAGACCTTAGGTCAGACGTCATATATAATTCAGCTATGGATTTGACGGCAGTCTTTGTACGGGACGGCGAATGGTGGGCGGCCTATATTGAAGAGATTCCTGGCGCCAATACGCAGGGACGGACGATGGAAGAAGCAAGAGAAAACCTACGCGAAGCCCTGGAGATGATTCTCGAGGCGCGTAAAGACGATTCCGAACAACTCGCGAAAGATCACGAAGTCGTACGGGAACGGATTCTGCCTCGAGCGTCTTGAAGAGGTCCGATCTGGACCGTCATTTACGCAAGAATGGTTGCGAGCTTCAACGCGGAGGGAGGCAGTCACACACTCTTCCGAAACCCCAAGAACGGAAGTCGGACAGCGGTGCCGCGGCATGTTGAACTCAACAACATCACGGTTCGGCGTATTTGCGCAGAGCTGGGGATTCCGCGGCCAATTTCCATGAGTTAGCTATCTGATGTGGAGTGCGGCGTCTTTAGCGCCGC
>JANYLD010000245.1 GCA_025363835.1 Armatimonadota bacterium | reverse complement strand
GTCTTGCCGTCGTCGCTCACCGTGAGCGTTGTTGGGTTAGTGCTGTTGGGCAACGCTGAGTTGTGCAGTGTGATTTGATTGCCGTCCAAAGTCCAGGTGCCGGCTGTCGGGTTGTCATGGCCCATGACGCTCATCAAGCTGCTGTAGGTTTTGTCCTGCTTGAGATCGAGACTGTAGGTCCCGGCCTCGAGCGCATCGAGAAGTGGCAGTTGTTCCGGATGCGTCCGGGCGAGTTCCTTTTTCGTGGCCTCAGGGATGTTCGCCTTGCCATTGTAATGTCCAACCAACTTGTCCTCGGGCTTTGCGCAGCCTGCGATGATGAGAGCGGTCAAGGTGATGAGGGCAAGGGATGACTTCGCGAGACGCTTCATGGATGTCTATGGTACCTAGTAAAGGATGGATAGAAAGGTGGCGCTGTTGGGCAACGTGTGGGACAGCCAACAATTTCCACCTTTGCCAGGCCCCACTCGCCATGTTCATTTGCGCGTCCACTACAGAAGCGCATACAACGCAAAATTGCCATACATCTCGCTATAACCATGAAACAATTACCACAGTTAGGTGTCACAATAACACGTAAACATATGTCTGCATGATATGGACAACAACGAACCAAAACGGCCAATAGAAGAATTCACCACCGCCCGGATCAGAGCCCTCTGCCGGGCAGGCTTCCAAGAATCGATCCCCCGCCTCATTGCCGTTGCGAAAGGAGAAACCGTGGACGCCTCCTCCAGCAACAGCACCCGGGCCAACGATAGCCTGGGCAAATACGGCCTCGGCCGCCGCCCCGACCTCCTCCTCGACCGAGCCGAGTGGCTAGAAGTCGTCCTTAAAGTGACCAAGAACCACATTCCCGACCCATCCCAGTTCCAAACCTGGTGGTCCCAAGTCCTGGCCGGAATGGAGGAAATGAGATAAGGGCCCCCTTCCCGTTGTGCCGATGTTCGTGCGGCAGTCTCTCCTTGCCCGGGTGTTTGTGCCGGGGAGGGGGAGACCGACGGAGTTGAGGTGATTCGGGGGGTCTGAGGGGGAAGGGTTGGGGATGGGTGTTCCGGGAGCATGGAATTAACACCAGCTAGCACAAAACCACCATCCGAATAGGAAGGCAAGCCCACCGCGTCCTCCGCCGACCTCAGCGCCCTCCGCGTGAAATCCGAACCACCGACCACGAGCACAAAATGACCAGCCCCCAGAACTCAGCTCTTTCCCTAACGGGTTGGATATCCAAGGAATACATCCCCTTCAAAGGCAAGAAGCTCGGCCCCTACTACGTCCGCCGTTGGAAGCAAAACGGGAAACTCCATCGCGAATACATCAAAGCAGCCGACCTGGAAAAGGTAAAAGCCGCCTGCGAGAACCACCGTCAGAAACGAATAGCGGAAAGGCAATGCTCCAAAGAACTGTCGACCATCACCGGCAACCTCACCTACCTCCTGAAAATGGTCAAACGCTCCATCAAGGGCCTCCTGCGCCCCGAAGACCAAGACCACCTCGCAATCCTAGAATCCAAAGGTCCGACAACGCCAGGCCGCCCGCCCCTCCGACTGCAACGCAGCACCCCCCTCCTAGGCGGTTTCAAGCAACCACCCGTTCATAAAAACGAGCCAACCAGAGATTTTATGGTTCCCTCTGTGACTAAAAACTTCACGGCGACAAACCTTCAGAGTCCGAATCCCAATGACGAGCCTGCAACCGGCATCCAAGCAACTCAGCAAGCCCCTGAACCTCTATTCGCCGCAATGCTGGCGAGGCTCCCAAGCTCTAACAAGACCCAACAAGCCGCCTTAAAAGACCTCGACCTCAGCCAAGCAACCCGCAAACGCAAACACGTTTATTGTCGCGACCGCATTCCTCATCCCTGGGTGGAAAAGAAACCCTTGGAAAAGCCGTTCTACTACCACATCAGGCGAAGACTGTCCACCGAAGATCCAAACCTAATCATCGAATTCCGAGACCAAGCCACCGACAGGCGAAACTCCATACCACCCCCCGGTTGGCGCCCAAACCCAAACGCCGAGAACCCATGGGATTACTGAAGCAAGACAAGGAATCCAAGAATCTTCCCCCACACGTGGGGGAAGTACCGCGAAGCGGGGATGGGGGCAAACACGCGCGACCTGGAAAAGCAAAGAATCTTCCCCCAGATGTGGGGGAAGACCGCAAAGCGGGGATGGGGGCGCACACGATATAACCTGAACGCCGCGTCCCTCCGCCATTCCGCATCCCGCATCCCGCATCCCGCATCCCGCATCCTGCATCCTGCATCCCGTATCCCGCATCCCGCATCCCGCATCCTGCATCCCGCATCCTGCATCCCGTATCCTGCATCCCGTATCCTGCATCCCGCACCCCCCATCCCGCTCCACCTAGAGAAAATGCGACCATTTTTCCACCAGGAACCTATTTCAGCCGCTTTTCCGTAGTACAACGAACTGGGCCTATGATCGGAGTTATTGCTAAGGATCGGATTTCCTCGCGGGAGGGGCAGGCTCGTTTCGAGTCGCTGATGCGGTGCACGCATCGCCAAGCCTACAGCCTCGCTTACCGCCTGACAGGAAATGCTTCTGAAGCAGAAGATCTGGTTCAGGAAACCTTCCTGCGGGCTTACCGCTTCTTCCACAAGTACGACGCGCAGCTCCCGTTCACGAGCTGGCTCTACCGAATCATGACCAACGCGCACATCGATTCCGTGCGACGGAAAGGTCGACTTAGAGTGACCAGTCTCGATCAGATGGGGCCGGATGGGGCCGGGACTTGGGATGTGCCGGATTTGGACTCCTCTCCCGACCGCGCAATGATGGAAGAGGCGCTTGACGAGCCGGTCCAACTTGCATTAACATCGATGACTGCGGAATTCAGAACAGCCGTGCTTCTTGCCGACGTAGAAGGCATGGCTTATGAAGAGATCGCGGAAGTCATGAAGACATCGGTTGGAACTGTACGATCTAGAATCCACCGGGGGCGCAAACAACTGAGGCGCTTCCTAATCCAACACTCCCCGCAGGTTATTCGGAGGATTTCGAATGAACTGTAAAAACGCCCAACTGCTGCTTTCTGCCTATTTAGACTCCGAACTGACCGGTAGCGAGATGCATCGGCTGCGCAAGCATCTATCGGACTGCGATTGTTGCCGCCAGGAAGAGACTGAGCTTCGGACTCTGAAGTCGATCCTCACGGACGTGCCCCAAGTGACTCCGCCAGACGATTTCGAGGAACGGCTGTGCTCCTTGGTCTTCGCGCAGAAGAGATCCGACGATGAGGGCTGGAACCGTTCTTGGCCGCTCGTTTCCGGCGTGGCGCTAATCACCGCCGCTCTCACTCTGCTCGTAATGAACCACCTGAGCGACTCCGTGCAGACGGCTCCCAAGCAGGGGAACGTGGTCGCAAGCGAACTGCGCCGAGACCAGACAACCCTGGCTGGTGCGAACCCGATTTTCGATTCTTCAACTTCTTTCCCAACGGGCTATGAAGGCAAATAAGGCTTCTTTAGTATTAGGCTTCGTGCTCGCGGCCGGCTTTGCCGCCGCTGCCGTCGACCATGATCACGACCGCGCTGTCGAGCGAGCGAAAGCCGCCGCTAAGCGGGACAGGGCCAATGCAAGACGCGATGCCCAATCCATGCTCGTCGAGAGTCTGCGACAAGCGCGCTCGATCAACGTTATCGCGATAATTAGTAGGTTTGGCGACTGCGACAAGGTTCTGCAGCGGCTCAAGCTGGAACAGCGGGGAATGGGAGAGCAGTTCAGCACCGTCCTCCAACCTCTGAGCATGCAGGGAGTCACCTACTTGGACGACGGAAAGAAAAGCCTCATGTATCTGCCGGACCAAAAGATCATGTTCGAGTGCCAGGAGCAGGCCACCGAAATGGCGGGCGAAGCGGCAGACCGCATGGAACTCGCGGCTCGCAACTATGAGATGAACGTTGAATCCAACGTCGCATCCTTGGTCGCGGGGCGGAGCACCTTCTGCGTCGTCGCCAAGCCAAAGGTGGCCGGCCTGCCATCCAGACAGTTCTACTTAGACCAAAAGACTCTCTATCCCTTGCGCTTCGCCACCTCTGGACCGGACGGCCAGTGGAAGGTGAGCATGGATACTCAGGTAGTCAATTTCCCCAAGGACATGCCTTGCATCGCTTTCAATCACATAGGGGCTGTCCGGACGATCAAGTTCAACCCCTCGGTGGACCTCGACTCGGTGCGGGACGCCAGCGATCGGTTGGGCTTTGACCCGGTGATGCCGCGTAGCCTGCCAATGGGTTTTGAGGTCCAGCGATCCGAACTGCGGACAAACGACCAGGGTCAACTTGCCGTGCTTTGGCTGACTGACGGGTTGGCGAGCGCGCGGGTCTACGAGTTTCGGGATCCCTCCATGCAAGAGGGAATGTGGAGTCTTGGCGCCAACACAGTTTTGACTGAGGACGGCGTCACCATGATGATGGTCTCCGATCTCTCGACCGTCGTCCGAAAAAGACTTCTGCAGGCTTTCGCCACGCGGCGGCCGGTGCAAATTGCCGCGCCATCGGAAGCGCCTTCGGTAAGAATAGGAGGAACCCATCCTCCGGTCCCATCCGAGGAACCTAATGGGCCTCAACCAGTGTTGTCAACACCAGAGCCCTCTGCTCGTCACGGCTACGCGTCTTCGGATGCTGGCCGACCGTGAATCAGGGGACACGGATACAAGGGCAAAACAGAAACGTCAAAGGAGATAGATGAAAAAGACTATGGGTGTTAAACGCTCAACGTTATTCACGCTCAGCGCGGGAGTCTTAATCGCGGGAGCGTCTTTCGCAGGATTGCAGAGGCTGCCGGTTGCGCATGCACAAACTCGGCTTCCAGCCTTTACGCCAAGAACCATTTCTATAACCGAGTCTGACGACCTTTCGGCTTTAGACAAGGCCGACAAGGCGACCGCCGACTTAGTGCAGTTCGTCGAACCCGGCGTCGTCGACATTGTGTCCGAGGCTGGTATGTCTCGAGATTTAACAGGAAGAGCCGTCCCGGGCGGCGGCGGCGAAGGATCCGGTGTGATTTATCGGCCGGACGGCTACATCATCACGAATGACCATGTGGTTGGCGGATTCGATAAAGTCACTGTCATCCTCCAAGACGGACGTCAACTGCCTGGCAAAGTGATTCGAGCTCAGGACATGGACTTGGCCGTGGTCAAAGTGGACGCGAAAGACCTTCCCACTTTGCCCTTTGCAGACAGCACTACCGTGCGGCCCGGGGAATTCTCGATGGCGGTCGGATCTCCATTCGGCTTGACCAATTCGGTCACCTTCGGCCACATTAGCGCGATTTCGCGAACGAATAATATTCTCGACGACCGCCTGGGCATTCACCGCGAGTACGGCGACATGCTTCAGACCGATACGCCTATTAATATGGGCAATTCGGGTGGGCCACTTTTAAACGTCCACGGTGAAGTGATTGGAATCAACACCGCGATCTACAGCCCGACCGGCAACTACAACGGCATCGGCTTCGCGATCCCGAGCAACACCGTGCGATATGTTGCGGACAAGTTGATCACCGACGGCAAGCTGTCTCGTGGAGCGCTAGGGTTGGCGCCTGCGACTCTGGAGCCTTATAAGGCGAAGGAGATGGGACTTCCGGGCGGAGCCAAAGTCGTGAGGATCGTCAACGGAACCCCGGCGGCTATGGCAGGTATCAAGCTGAACGACATCGTTGTTCGGGTCGGCAATCTCGCGATTAAGAACGAGTCGGATGTGCGCGATTCAATGATGAATTACTCGCCGGGGGAGACCATTCCTGTTGAAGTGGTTCGCGATGGACAGCACAAGACCTTCCAGGTCAAACTAACCTCTCCGGACAAACTCCCGCAGCCGGTAGCGCCGCAAGTGCAGCAGCCGCAGCCCGATCTGCAAAATCCTTTCGGACCAGGATTCAAAGTTCCAAATCTTGGAGATCCCAATCCATTTGGGAATGGAAACGGGTCAGACAATAGTGTTCCTCCCACTAACAGGACGGGGAATGCCAAGCTCGGGGTGACCGTCGGCGACCTGACTCCGACGCTTCGGGAGCAGTTCCACATTCCTGCCGCTGCGGGCGGCGCAATTGTCACCTCGGTGTCGCCAGGATCCGCGGCTGACAAGCTTGGCATCCAGCCAGGCGACGTGATTCAAGGCCTCGGCGGCAAGCAGATTGACTCCGCTCAGGCGTTGAAGGACGCCATGCAAAGCAAGAAATGGGGCGAACAGTGCTCTCTCAAGTTCACTCGCTACGGGGACCACATGGTCAGCTCGGAAGACCTTCCGTTCACCTTCTGAGGAAGAAATAAAAGAAGGGCGGCCCGATCGATTTCGGGCCGCCCTTTCCTTTTCTCGGAGGGTTGCTTTACTTGCGGACGTTACCGGGGCAAGTGCTGCTCGTCACTTCGACTTTGATCGAAGTGGTCGTGAAACCGTACCTTTTAGCTTGCTCTTGGATCGCTTCAACGATCGCATTGGGCAACTCGATTTCAATCACTTGGAGATTTGGCTCGCAGACGACGACTTCCGATCTCCTCCCGTGGGACCCGGGGAGACGGCAAGGGAAATAGCCATCGACTACGCCGATGTGATGGATAAGGCCGACCTCTTGAAGCGTTGCAAGAATGCGGTAAACGCTGACGACGTCGATCTTTCCGGCCGTGTTGATGATCTTCTCATGAATTGCATAGGCGCTTAGGGCGGTGTTCGTATCCGCCAAGGCTCTGATCACCTGCACGCGCGGCATGGTGATGCGATAACCCGCAGAACGAAGCTCCCTGAGGGCGTGCTCTTCATATGCTTTTGCCTCCGTGATGGGCGTGACCGCTGCCATCGCTGAAGCGTCTTGGGACCTTCTTTGTTTCATAGTCACTATTGTTAAAGACGTTAAGACGATAAAGGACAATACACTTTATCGGCGATTGCTAAAATTTGTTGAAAGTTCTGCGAATAGGACGCACATGCACTAATTTTGTTCAACTGCGCACAAAATAATAGCTTCTACGGAACCTATGGTTGTGCTAATCTCTGGTTCGATGAAGGTGAGCGGCCTTGAAGCCGCACCCTAGGAGGGACTATGCAGTTTTACAACCTGAAGACCAGATCACACGTTGATGTACCGGATGCAGATATCCGTAAGCAGAAGATGGTTCGCAAGACTAAGAACGGCGAACAAGTTCGCTATGCGTTGACGGCAAACTACAGCGGGACGAAGCTCTTCAAGTTCGTCAACGAGGCCACGTACAAGTCTTCGAACGCCAAAGAGGCGTGAGTCGAGTCGTACCCTGACCGGGGCTGAAGGGCGTCTCGCCCTCCAGCCCCTTCTTTGTTTTTGATTGCCAAAATGGCTGGCAAGGATCGACACTGTTCTTAACATGAAGCGCATCTGTCGGGCTTGCATTCTCGTGTGCGGACTGTGCTTGATCCCGCCTTTGATATTGGCAAGCGTTGAAGTAATACAGGATCACGGTATTTCTCCATCGTTCCTGTCTTTCTGCTGAACCGGAAGGCTTGCTCGCCGTTTAGGATTAACATGGCCTTGCGAACTGAGCGACAGAAAGGGGCGCATCTTCTGCGCCGGTTTGGATTGGGGGCGAGCGAAGCGGAGCTCGACTACTACCTCGAGGGGGGCTTCGACAACGCCATCGAGCGGCTGCTGAATTACGAGGACGTCGCGGAGCCGTACGATTACGACCTCATTGATATGATGGCCCTCGATATGCGGGGCCTTGTGCCCCAAATCGCTTCGGCATGGTGGACGCTAAAGCTCATCACCACGCGTAGGCCGCTGCAGGAGAAGATGACGCTCTTCTGGCACAACCATTTCGCGACGAGTGCCGAGAAGGTGAGCGATGGCACGTTAATGCACAACCAGATCGAGCTTCTTCGCAGCAAAGCGACATCAGACTTTCACACAATTCTCGAAGGCATCAGCAAGGACCCGGCGATGCTGTACTGGCTTGACAACCAATATAACGTGAAGGGAAAGCCGAACGAGAACTTCGCTCGAGAGGTGATGGAGCTGTTCACGCTGGGCGAAGGACAGGGCTACACAGAGCAGGACGTTAAGGAAGGGGCGCGCGCGTTTACGGGCTGGACCGTGGCAGGCGGCCGGCCGGTAGCCGATTTGCCTCCTCGCGGCGGGGTGTTCGCTTTTCGCGAGCCTTTGCACGATGAGGGGGAGAAAACCTTCTTGGGCCGGACGGGCTCTTTGACTGGCGATGATGTGATCGACATACTTTGCCAGCGGCCACGTTGCTCCGACTTTCTTGTCCACAAGATGTGGGAGTGGTTTGTGTTTCCCAATCCTAGCGATGCCCTGGTGGGCCGGTTCTCCGAGAGTTTCAGAAAGTCCGGCATGAGCGTGAAGACGCTTTTGGGGGAGATCATGCGGTCTGAGGAGTTCTATTCGCCGCAGGCTGAGCGCTCCGTTTATAAGAATCCGGTGGACTTTGTTATTCCCACTTTGCGACAGCTCGGGCTAGGGCCGATCTTGGCGGACCGGATAAAGGAGGATGCAGATTTCAACCCGCGCCGCATGGGACCGCTTGTGGCCGGGAACCTTGCCATGAAACAGATGGGAATGCAGCTGCTCTATCCGCCGGATGTGTCGGGCTGGCCGCGTGGTCAAAAGTGGGTGAGTTCGGCCACGATGGTCGCTCGCATTGGGTGGGCGGACAAGCTGTTTGGAGTCAGCGCTGGCCCTGGACTTACCGAGTTCAGCCCTTATCAGATATTCCAAAAGGATCCGAGTCCACATGGGATCGTGACGAAGCTAGTTTCCGTCTTCGACGCGCCGATCGCCCCTGCGAAGATTGGGGAGCTGGTATCTGCAGCGGCGACCACCAGCAATGGGCGACTAACTCAGGATAATGCGAACAAGACAGCGGACGCCGTCGCACGGCTGATCTTTGCTTCGCCTGAGTTTCAATTCTCTTAAAGCCATAATCTCCCCCATGCCCTCCATCGAAGAGCAGCTGGCGATTTTGCGGCGCGGGACGAGCGAGATTATTAGCGAAGCGGATTTGACCGAAAAGCTGAAATCCGGAAAGCCTTTGCGCGTGAAGCTGGGTGTTGATCCTACCGTTGGCAGCGTCACGCTGGGGTGGGCTGTCGTTCTTAGGAAGCTGCGGGATTTCCAGAGGCTGGGGCACACGGCGGTTTTGATCATTGGCGACTTTACGGCCATGATCGGAGATCCGAGCGGGAAGAGCAAGACGCGGCCTCAATTGACTCGAGAGGAGATTGAAGAAAACGTAAAGATCGTCAGCAAACAGATCTATAAGATTCTGGACCCGGAGCGCACGGAGATTCGCTTCAATCGGGACTGGCTCGGGCCCATGGGATTTGAGGACGTCATCCGGCTTTGCTCACGCTACACGGTGGCCCGAATTTTGGAACGGGACGATTTTACAAAGCGTTTGGCGGAGCAACGGCCAATTGCCATGCACGAGATTCTGTATCCACTATGCCAAGGATACGACTCGGTGGCAGTTGAGGCCGACGTTGAGCTAGGCGGAAACGACCAGAAGTTTAACAATCTTGTCGGACGGGATTTGATGGGTCAGTTTGGACATGCGGCTCAGGTTGTGATGCTGTGCCCACTACTCATCGGCACGGACGGGAAGGAAAAGATGTCGCAGTCTCTCGGGAACTTCATTGGCATCTCGGATGCGGCTAATGAGATGTACGGGAAGACGATGTCTATTCCTGATGAGCAGATGGGCAATTGGTTCGAGCTCTGTACGGACGTGCCGTTGGAGGAAGTCAAGTCGCTGCTGGATGGAGCTAAGTCGGGGGATATTAACCCGCGGGATGTCAAGCGGCGGTTGGGAAAGGAGATCGTGGGGCTGTATCACGGCGCGGAGGCTGCCGATGGGGCCGACGACTACTTTATGCAGACGTTCAGCCAAAAGGTGCAGCCCGTGGAGGCGCAGGAGGCATCCATTCCTGCTGATGCGGTCCACGAGGGCTTTGTGAATGTGCCTGCGCTCCTGACGGGATTGGGATTGGCCAAAAGCAATGGGCAGGGGAAGGATTTGATCAAGGCCGGCGCCGTTTCTCTAGATGGCGACAAGGTTGGCGAGTTGCGGGTGGAGGTTGACCGGGTGCGGGGCAAAGTGCTTCGGGTCGGAAAGCATCATTTTCGGAAGCTTGCTTAAGATGAAGAAGTTGGCCGTGACGGGTGGGGTGGCGGAGGGGAAATCTACGGTGCTGGGCTACCTTGGCGACCACGGGTATCGGACCGCTTCGAGTGATGATGTTTCGCGGGGGCTATTTCATTCTGACGAGATTCAGGATGGGCTTGCGGAACTGATGAGATTGTCTCGGCCGATAGAACCGGCCGACCTCCGGGAGAGGCTTTGGGACGACCCGGTCTTGCGGCGATCGGTCAACCGATTGATGCATCCACTAATATTGCGGAAGCTAGACGCGCTCGACGCCGACGCAATTGAGATTCCGCTCTTGTTTGAGACCTGCTTGCAGACCCATTTTGAGCGTATCTGGGTCGTGACCTGTGGCCCTGATGAGCAAAG